>CAUJFM010000150.1 GCA_963169595.1 Bacteroidota bacterium
CCTGCAGGAGTTGGAAGCGAGCGGCGTGATGCGGCAGGATGTGAGCACCGCACGGTCCAACGAGTTCAAGTGGAGCGATATCGGTTCGGTGCTGATCCCGGGGCGTGAGCTTTGCGCCACGCCGGTGCTGCTGGACATCAGCCTCGTCGTGTACATCGTGATGGTGGCCACCGGCGTGCATTTCTTCAGTCCTTCCGGGGAGGACCTGCTGGCCTGGGGCGGGAACTACCGCAGCGCCACGATGAGCGGCGAATGGTGGCGGTTGCTCACCAGCTGCTTCGTGCACATCGGCATCGTGCACCTGCTCTTCAATATGTACGCGCTGCTGATGGTGGGGATGCAGCTCGAGCCCCTGCTGGGCCGCTGGCGTGTGCTGGCGCTCTATGTGGTCACCGGTCTGTGCGCCAGCGTCACTAGCCTGTGGTGGCACGACAACACCATCAGCGCGGGCGCATCGGGCGCCATCTTCGGACTGTATGGGGTCTTTCTGGCTCTGCTCTTCACCGATCTCATCCACAAGGAGGTGCGCCAGCAGTTGCTGTCCAGCATCGGCGTGTTCGTGGTCTTCAACCTGATGTACGGCCTGCAGGGCGGCATCGACAACGCGGCGCACATCGGCGGACTGGTGAGCGGCATGGTCCTGGGCTTCGCACTGTATCCCGCGCTGCGCCACCCCGAGCGGCCCGCGTTGCGCTGGGCGGGGTTCCTGGGGCCCACCCTGCTGCTCACTGTGGGCGCCGTGGCGGCCGTGCGCAGCCTCCCGGCCGACGATGGCGTGTACATCCAGCAGATGGAGGAGTTCGCTCGCCTGGAAAAGGAGGGCACGGCGATGTTCGAGCTGGGGGAAAGTGCCACCGGCGATCATCAACTGGTGGTGCTGGAGGAGCGCAGCGCACCGGCCTGGGACAGCGCGATGGTGCTGCTCGAGGGCACCCTGCAATTGGAGCTTTCACCGGCCGTGGCCGAACGCCGCGACCGCCTGATGGACTATGTGCGCGAACGCCAGCACAACACACGGCTCATCCAACAGGCGCTCCAGTTCCCGCTACAGGACCGCAGCGCGGCCATCGACAGCAGCTTCGCCCGCATCGACTCCATGCTCACCGGCATGCAGTAGTAGCATGCACGGATCGGCATCGCACCAGCGTTCCCCACTGATCCTTCCACATCACTCCTCACCATGCGTCCAGCCTACGTGATCCTTTCCTTCGTTGCGTTGTTGATGACCGCCTGCAGTGGGAGCCAGCGTGCCCAGAGCACCGCCTATTCCAACGCGCGCATGCTGGATGGCGGCAAGCCGCAGTACGCAGGCGGAGAGCGGGTCGTGCAGTACACCGCCACTCTTGAACTGAAGGTGAAGGAGGCCGACAGCGCGAACGTACAGCTCCGTTCGATCGCGGAGAAGCACCAGGGCTATGTGGTCTCGCTGGGTGACCGCCGCTCGGTGATCCGCGTGAAACAGCCTGAGCTGGTCGCGGCCGTGGACGAGGTGTCCGGTCTGGGCAAGTTGCAGTACAAGACCTTCAAGGGAGAGGATGTCACGGAGCAGTACGTGGACCTCACGGCCCGATTGGACAATGCACGCCGCGCGCGGGAGCGCTACCTGCAGTTGTTGCAGCAGGCTGAGAACGTGCAGGCTGCGCTGGCCGTGGAGAAGGAGCTGGAACGCGTGAACGGTGAGATCGAGGCATTCGAGGGCAAGCTGAACAAGCTGACACACCTTGCCGATATGGCCACCATTACCGTGGAACTACGGGAGCGGGAGAAGCTCGGTCCCCTCGGCTACGTCTTCGTCGGCCTGTGGAAGGGCGCGCGCTGGCTCGTCGTGCGCGGGGAATGATCCCCATCGCCCAGCAGGGTGTGCAGCCGTTGCAGCACATCGGTCTGGCGGGCATGGAGCCGGGCCTCCACCGCCGTCAGCAGTTCGTTCCGCTGGATGGGGTGCTTGTGCAGCTTCAGCACCGCATTGCGCAGCACTATATCGTCGTGCCAGTCGCCCAGCCGCCCCAGCACCTTCGATAGCCCATCTGGGCATGGTATCCCGGGGGCGAGCAGGTCGAAGAGGTGCTGCACATGCTTCAGGTGCTTGCGCACTTCATGCAGGTGCGAATGGGCATCTGCGGCGCGCGCCAGCCGGGTGGCGTGGCGCAGTTCGGTGCGGATGAACGCCCGTGCCGCCGCACGCACCTGGCCCTTGGTACGGCCGTGCAGCACGCGCAAGGCATGCAGCTCCAGGCGTTGGAAGTCCACCGGACGCAGCCGGTCCAAGGCCTTGCGCAGCCGCTGGGCGAGCTGCTTTTCCTGTTCGCGGAGATGGGCGCCGCCCACGGTGCGCGCCGCGGTGGAGACCTGGTGCAGCCCGTTCATGTGGGCGATGTTGAGCTGGCCCTCGCGCACCGCTCCCGCGGCCCGGAACAGGCCGATGGTTCGTCGCAGGGCCCCCGCCGGTGCTTCGGCTTCACCATCCAAATGCTCCAGGAAGCGCAGCAACGACCGCAGGCGTTTCATCCGCACACGCAGTCGATGCAGCCCCTCGCGGTCGGT
>CAUJFM010000151.1 GCA_963169595.1 Bacteroidota bacterium
ATTGTTCGTCATGGGCGCTTCCGGCTCCACGGATTTCCCGGTAACGACGGGCTGCTATGATGCCACGTTCAACGGCGGAACGGCCATTGATGCCATGCTGAACGGATGGGCCGGCGTGAGCGGTGGATACGGCTTCGGGCATCCGGGCGGCACCGACATCATCCTGGCGCGCCTCAATGCGTCGGCCACCGCGCTGATCGGATCCACCTACATCGGAGGCTCGGGGAACGATGGGCTGAACAACACGGCCGTTCTTTCCCACAACTACGGCGATGCGTTCCGGGGCGAAGTGATCCTGGATGGCAATGGCGCGCCCATCGTGTGTACCAGCACCCAGAGCGCGAACGCACCGACCACCCCCAATGCGACGCAGACCGCCTTCGGTGGGGTCCAGGACGCCTACCTCTTCCGCATGAACCCGGCACTGACCGCGCTGGACTGGGCGACCTACCACGGTGGTTCCACGGGGGATAGTGGCTATGGTGTTCAACTGGACAGCAATGGCGAGATGTTCTTTTCCGGGGGGACCGTCAGCGGCGACTTCCCACTCGCCGGCACACCCTTCATCGGTGCGTCCATGGGTGCGGCCGATGGCTTCGTGGTGCGCTACAATACCTCCGGCTCCGCGATGGTGGCGGGCACCCGATTGGGCACTTCGGCTTACGACCAATGCTACTTCATCCAACTGAACGGGAACGATGAGGTCTTCGTGGTCGGGCAGTCCATGGGCGACTACCCGATCACTCCGGGCAAGTACGCCAACCCCAACAGCCTGCTGTTCGTGCACAAGCTGACGCACGACCTGAGCGCCTCGCTGTGGAGCACACGCCTCGGCAACGGCAGCACCAACGCGGGCTTCTCCCCCACGGCCTTCCTGGTCAGCGACTGCGACCATATCTACATCAGTGGTTGGGGAGGGCTCAGCGGCCCGGGTATACAGGGCATGCCGCTGACGACCGACGCGTTCCAGAGCACCACGGACGGGTCCGACTTCCACCTGATGGTGCTCGAGGCCGAGGCGGCCGCCTTGAACTACGGCACCTACTTCGGCGGCGCCCTCAGCAATGAGCATGTGGACGGCGGCACCAGCCGCTTCAGCAAGAACGGCACCGTGTACCAGGCCGTCTGCGCCGGTTGCGGCAGCAATGACGATTTCCCCACCACACCCGGGGCCTGGAGCAACACCAACAACAGCTTCAATTGCAACCTCGGGGTGTTCAAGTTCAGCCTGGGGCAGCCACAAGCGGTGATCGGCATCGATGGCCCTTCCTCCATCTGTGTGAACAGCACGGCCCAGTTCATCAACAACAGCTTCGGAGGCACCGATTTCACGTGGGACTTTGACGATGGCAGTGCAGGCTCCACCGATGAGGAACCGGAGCACGTGTTCACCACGCCAGGCACCTACAACGTGACCATGGTGCTGGCCGACAACACCGGCTGCGGGCAACCCGACACGGCCACGGTGACCGTGATCGTGCTGCCGCCCTCGGTCGCTACCGTGGAGCCCGTGGCGCCTTTGTGCCCGGGAGGCACCACCCAGCTGCAGGCCAGCGGGGGAAGCACCTACGCGTGGTCCCCGGCCACAGGACTGAGCGCCACGGATGTGCCAGACCCCTTGCTCACCCCGACCACTTCCGGCAGCTGGACCGTGGTGGTGGGTGATGCCTGCGGAACGGATACCGCCGTGGTGGAGGTGACCCTCTTCGGTGGCGATATCGAGGTGACGAACGACACCACCATCTGTCAGGGCACGCAGGCGCAGCTCGCAGCTTCCGGTGGGGTCACCTATGCGTGGACCCCTGCGGGCAGCCTTTCCGATCCGGCCATTGCCAACCCGGTGGCCAGCCCTACGGAGACCACGACCTATGTGGTGACCATGACCACTGCGGAGAACTGTGTGTTCCAGGATTCGGTCACCGTGAACGTGTTCTTCGCGCTCCCGGAGCCCGCGTTGTCGGATACCACCATCTGCCTCGGCGATTCGGTCATCCTTTCCACCGGGAACGCGGACAGCTATGTCTGGCAGCCGGCACCCGGCATCGCTCCGCTGAACGTGCAGTCGCCCACCTTCTTCCCACAAGAGTCCACGCTGTTCGTGGTGACCATGGTGAACTCGTGCGGATCGGTGCAGGACAGTGTGCTGATCGATGTGGTGAGCGTGGTGGCCACGGCCTGGCCGGACACGCTCATCTGCCCTAGCATACCGGTGCAACTGGGCGCGACCGGTGGGGTCACGTATGCCTGGAGCCCGGCGGCCGGACTGAGCGACCCATCCAGCAGCACCCCTTTGGCCATCCCTTCCAGCACCACCAGTTACACCGTCACCGTCACCGATGCGATCGGCTGCAGCGATGTGGCCGAGGTCACCATCACCCTTCGTCCGCCGCCCACCGTGGAGGCCGGGCCGGACCAGGTGATCGAGTATGGAGATGTGGTCCAGTTGACGGCCACCGGTTCAGGAACCCTGACCTGGACGCCTTCGGACCTGCTGAACGATCCGTTGAGCGAAAGCCCTTCCACCCGACCTGAGGAGGCCACCACCTACACGGTGACCGTCACCGATCCGGATGGCTGCACCGCCACCGATCAGCTGACCATCCTGGTGGACGGCTCGCTCTACGTGCCGAACTCCTTCACGCCGAACAGCGATGGCGTGAACGACCTCTTCGGCGCGCTGGGCAAGGACATCGCCTCCTTCCGCATGATGGTGTTCAACCGGTGGGGTGAACTGATCTGGAGCACGGAGAGCCTCTCGGGCCGATGGGACGGCACCCACGAAGGTGTTCCATCGCCCATCGACACCTACGTGTGGAAGGTGGAGGCCAGGGAGATCACCGGTCGCGTGCGCGATTCCATCGGCCACGTGACCCTGGTGCGCTGAGCGTGATCAGCGGAACAACGACCTCGGGAGATCGAGCCATTGCAAGGCGGCCCCACCCAGCAGCGCGCGCTTGGTCGCCTCATCGTACGGCATGCTGTGGATGAGCTGGCCCGGCTCCAGCTCCCCCAATGGGAAGGGATAATCCGTGCCCATGGCCACGCGATCGGCCCCCATCTGGTCCACCACCAAACGCAGCACCGCGGGATCGTGCACCAAGGCATCGATCCAGAAGCGACCGAGGTAATCACGCGGATTCACGTTGTTGTCCACCGCACAGAGGTCAGGCCTCACCAGGAAGCCATGCTCGATGCGGCCCAGCGTGGCCGGGAACGAGCCGCCGCCATGGGCGAAGGCCACACGCAACCGCGGCAGCCGCTCGAAGAGCCCGCTGAAGATCATGCTGACGATGGCGGTGGTGGTCTCCACCGGCATACCCACCAGCCAGGGCATCCAATACTTGTCCATCCGCTCGGCCCCCATCATGTCCCAGGGGTGTACGAACACCGCCATGCCCAGCTCCTGGCAGGCCTCGAACACCTGGAACAGCCGGGGCTCGCCCAAGTTGACCCCATGGATGTGCGTGCCGATCTGGACGCCCACCAGGCCGATGCGCTTGCATCGCTCCAGCTCCTGGATCGCCAGTTCGGGGTCCTGCATGGGGATGGTGCCCAGGCCCACGAAACGTTTGGGCCAGCGGTGCACGATGCCCGCGATGTGGTCGTTCAGGAACATGGACAGGTCCAGCGTGTCCTGGGGCTTGGCCCAGTAGCTGAACATCACCGGAACGGTGCTCAACACCTGCACATCCACCCGGTGCTGATCGCATTCACCGATGCGCACACCGGGGTCCCAGCAGTTGGCCTGCACCTCGCGGAAGAACTTGTCATCCATCATCATCCGGGCGCATCCGGGACGGTGATGGTCCAGGTGGATGAATCCCCGGTAGCCATACTTCGACCCGAAATCCGGAATGTTCTCCGGCAGGATGTGCGTATGGATGTCGATGGTCAGCAGCTCGGCCATGCGGCGGGGCTTAGACGAAGCGCGGATCGGTCTCCATCACGTGCCCGCACTTGCTGCAGGTGCGCAGCTGCTCGCTGCCGTAGAACTCCCGGAAGCGGGGGATGAAGTCCTTCTCGATGTTGTGGAGCACGAAGCGGTACTCGTGCAGCAGGTTGTTGCACTTCTCGCAATACCACTGCAGGCCATCCTGCATCTCGCGGTCATCGCGTTTGCACTCGATCACGAGACCCACGGTGTTCGGACCCCGGCGGGGCTGATGCGGCACGTTGGCCGGCAATAGGAACATCTCGCCTTCGCGGATCGGGATGGTCACCGCCTGCCCGTCCTCCTGGATGCCCACCTCAATGTCGCCCTCCACCTGATAAAAGAGCTCCTCCGTCTCGTTGAGGTGATAGTCCTTGCGGGCATTGGGGCCTCCGACGATCATCACGATGTAATCCCCGGACTCCGTATAGAGGTTCTTGTTCCCGACGGGCGGCTTCAGGAGGTCGCGGTTCTGCTCGATCCAGCCTTTGAGGTCGAAGGGTCTTCTGATGGGCATGGGCATTCAATCGGAGGCCTAAAGGTAGGCCCGTGGCCCAACATGCCGAAGGCGCCCACGATAGCGGGCGCCTCCTTGCGTATGGTGTATGTAGTTGGGTTCAATCCTTGCCGGTGCGACCCGCCTGAAGCAGGGCGGCACCGTTCGCACGCATCATGTCCGCGGTGTATTGCTGGTCCTGTATGAAGGCCATGGCACGCTTGTCCCAACGCACGATCGCGAACGGGAAGTCGAGCACGTCCGTATCGGCCCCATCGTACTTGGAGGCGGTGAGCAGGCTGAGCGACATGTCCAAGGGCGCAATGGCCAGGACCTCGGCCGGGACCTTGGCCCGGGTGTCCACCAGGATCCGCTTTGGCAGGAAGCCCTCCTTCTGGAAGACCAGTGCGAACTCCTTGTTGAGCCCGAGACCGACCCGGAACCGTCCGCTCTTGTCGGTGGTCTGCCGAGCCACTTCGTCATTGCCTTCATAGATGATCACCTCGCAACCCGCCAGCTTCTTGTCGCCATCGGTGACGCGGCCGTCCACCGGGAGCACGCGTTCATCCGCTGGCTCCTGAGCGTGGGCTGTCATGCATGGCACGCATACGAGCAGGGCGGTGGCAAGCAAGGACCTCATGGCCCCTTATACCGTCCCTCTCCTAGCCCAGGTTACAGGAGAAGGGAAAAAGAAGAGGGGCGGGAAAACCCCGCCCCTCTGTTCATAAGCTGGAATGCGATCAACGCACGATCACGCGCATGGTCGTGAAGTCCCCCTCCTTGGAGAGGCGCACCGTGTACAGACCGGGAGCAAGGTTGCCCAGGTCCATCTGGTGACGCTGACCACCGGTGAGCGCCGTACGCTGCTCCATCACCACGCGGCCGGATGCATCCATCACCGCGATGGCCACAGCGGCGTCAGCACCACGGTAGGTCAGGGTGATCGATCCCTCGGTCGGGTTCGGGTAGAGGCCGTACACCTGCTGGTCGGCATCGGCCACGCCCGTGCACAGTTCCACCGTAACGGTGGTGAAGGTGTTGCTGAGGTCAATGCACTCACCTGTGCTGGTCAGATCACCGATGTCCGTGCCCGGCTGTACGTTCTCCAGGTCACCGTTGTAGGAAACGCCCCACACGTGGTACACCCCAACGGCTGCGCTGTTGAAATCGAGCGCGTTCCCGGCAAGGGCCGTGATGATGGCGTTGTTCTCGTCGGTGAGGATGAAGGCGTAGTTCTCCACCGACGTGCTGTTGGTGGTGAAGTCGATCACATCGGCCTCCTCATCCTGGCAGACGCTCACGCTGGTGGAACCGGTCGTGGTGGTCACATCCCCGCCGTCGCAGATCAGGGTGGGCACTGCACCGGTGAGGCAGATGGTGAAGTTGCCGCCCATGCCCCAGTCGAGGTTGCTGTACACACGCACCCAGTAGGTGGTGCCCTCGGATACGGTCACTTCAAAGGGTGCCAAGGGCGCGATCTCACAGGCCAGTTCGTTGCCATCGCAGGCATCGCTCACCACGATGGCCCAGTCGGACATGGTACCGGGGTCGAAGGTGATGGTGACCGCGGTGTTCGAGCCGGAGTTGAAGGTGTACCACACATCCAGGAGCGAGCTCTCGGTCTCATCGCAGGAAGGCACACCGCCGTCCTGGGAGGCGTAGGTGTTGTCGCCGCTGACCGCATTGGTGCCACAGGTACCCTCCGCATTGATGATCAGGGCCGTGGCATTGATGCAGTCATCATTGGCCGGGGTGCAGGAGACCACGCTGATCGGGGCTCCGGTCACATCCAGGCTGGCACAGATGGCGCCACCGCCTTGGATCAGCAGGGCGTTCACATCGAAGCCGGTGGTCACACCGATCTCGATGGTGCCCAGGTCCAGCGTCGTGGGATCATACACCAGGGTGTGGATCGTATAGTTACCCTCAGCGGTCACCATGAAGTCGGGCGCTGCAGCGGCATCGATGATCACCAGTTCGGCACCTTGGGTAAGGACGAACACCTTCATGAACCCGTCGGGCACCACGATGTTGCCATCATCCGTGGCAGTGAACATGGCCATGCCATCCACGAAGCACACCACCGATTGATCCGCCGTGATGGTGCCTGCATCCGCATCGCAGGTCACGCATTCCTGCACCGTAATGGCTGCGCCCACCACGTCCAGGCTGGCGCAGATGCTGCCACCTCCCTGGATCAACAGGGCGTTCACGTCGAAGCCCGTGGTCACACCGAACTCAACGATGCCCAGGTCCAATGTGGTGGGATCATAGATCAGGGTGTGGATGGTGTAGCTGCCCTCCGCAGCGACCAGGAACTCAGGAGTGCTGGAGGCATCCACAATGACCAGGCCGGAGCCTTCGGTCAGCACATACACGGTCTCGAAACCGACAGGCACAACGCTGTTGCCATCCGGGGTGGCCGAGATCACGGTCTCATCCACCACGTAGCATACCTCATCCAGGTCGGCCGTGATCGTACCGGCGTTCGCATCGCAGCTCACGCACTCCTCCACCGTAACGGCCGCACCCACCACGTCCAGGCTGGCGCAGATGCTACCACCTCCCTGGATCAGCAGGGCGTTCATGTCGAAGCCCGTGGTAACACCGATCTCCACAATGCTCAGGTCGAGCGTGGCGGGGTCGTACACCAGCGTATGCACCGTGTAGGCACCGGCCTCGGTCACGGTGAACGCAGGCGTGGCGGCGGTCTGCACGATCACCAGCCCGGGGCCTTTGGTCAGCACATACACCAGATCATAGCCGGCAGGCACCACGGCATTGCCGTTCGGGATGACATCGAAGGTGGCCGAACCGTCCACGAGACAGAACTGGGTTCCGTTGGAGGCCAGGGTACCGGCATCCGCCTCACAGGTCACGCACTCCTCCACTGACACGGCCGCACCGGCCACATCCAGGCTGGCGCAGATGCTACCACCGCCCTGGACCAGCAGGGCGTTCACGTCGAAGCCGGTGGTCACACCGAACTCAACGATGTCCAGGTCCAATGTGGTGGGATCGTAGATCAGGGTATGGATGGTGTACGTATCCGCCTCGGTCACGGTGAATTCAGGCGTGGCGGACGTTTGCACGATCACCAGTCCGGAGCCTTGGGTGAGCACATACAGGGTCTCGTAGCCCACGGGGACCACACTGTTCCCATCCGCAGTGGCCGAGATGGTGGCCGAACCACCATCCAGGCAGACCGGGAGCCCATCGTTGGTCAAGGTGCCGGCGTTGGCATCGCAGGTCACCGGCTCGGGACCAAGCACACAGATGGTGAAGCTGGGGTTCGGGGCGAGGTTCGCACCGAAATGGTACAACCGGACGAAGTAGGTCTCACCGATGGTGAGGCCCGTGGCGTTGAGGTTCTCCGTGGAGTTGCCGCTGACCACATCGGCACAGCTAAGGATGGCGCCACCGCAGGAAGCGCGGATATCCACGACCACATCGAACCCGCTCGGGGTGGTCACGCTGATGGTATGGTCCTCGGCCGTGGCGGTGAACTTGTACCACACGTCATCATTGGGGAAACCGCCGCAGGAACCGGCAGGTGCCGATTGGGTGGCGCCGGACACGGTACCGGCCACAGGAGCGCAGGTCGGGGCCGGTGTAAGCTCGATCGCGCCGGCGCACTCATCGTTGGCCGGGAGCAGGGACGCGCCCACGCAGATGGTGAAGGTGGGCGTGGTGGCTGGCACGGCCTGCCAGTGGAACACCCGGATCAGGTATTCAGTGCCTGGGGTGAGGGTGGAGATGTCGAGCACCTCCGTACCGCCGGTGGCGATCAGGTCGCGGCAGATGATCGGCGTGCCATCGCAGGGCGCGGTGAGCAATTGGATCACGGCATCGAATGACGCACTGCCCACCACCCGGATCTGGTGCGCGTTGGACGTCGCTGTGAACCGGTACCACACATCATCGTCCGGGGTGGCCCCGAAGCCATCACAGGTGATGGTGCCCGGCTGGCTGGGTGTGGCCCCTTCCACCGTGCCGGCGATCGGATCGCATGTGGCACCAGGGATCAGTTCAATGGCACCGGAGCAGTTGTCGTTGGCCGGCTGGGCCAGGGCGGCCAAGGGGGCCAGCAACAAGCCGAGAAGCATGCTGCGCAGAGAAGTGTATCGTCCTTTCATGTTGGCTAGTAAATGATCGTCCCCGGCGTTGGCACCGGTGGTGGTGCAAAGTTCCTTCATCGCACCACAACCGCGGACATGGACCGATCGACTTATCCACGATCGGACATGTTGGTAAGGGGTGAAAAACAAGCGGGGCGGACCCGATGGTCCGCCCCGCTGGATGTGCTCACGTCGAGGATCAGCGCACCACGATGCGCTGTTCACTGCGACCCTGATCGCCGCTGAGACGCAGGATGTAGGTGCCGGCGGCCAACTGGCCGGCCAGCTGCAGTTGGAATTGGGCGCCGCTGGTCAGCTGACGCTGTTCCACGTGCACCAGACGGCCGGTCATGTCCAGCATCTCCACCCGCACCTGCCCGTCAGCCGAACCGTACTGCACGGTGAGGTTGCCGTTGCCCGGGTTGGGGAATACGTTGAAGGCATAGCCAGCAGCCGCATCCACACCGGTGATGATCCCCTGAACGAACACCGTGTAGTCCTCCACCTGACCGTAGGTGTTGGTGCCACAGGGCGTGCTGTTGGGGGTGTTCGGGTATACGCTGCCATCGTGGGTGTCATGCAGGCGGATGCGCATGCGTGTGTTGCCAGCCGCAGCGGTCAGCGGGATGCTGACGGAACCGCTGAACGGTCCGGCACCGATGACGCTCGTGTACACCAGTTCGCTCTCCTCGAAGGAAGTGCTCTGATCGAAGTCGATCCACACCAGCACCTGGTCCTCTTCAAGCCCGTCGGTGAGGGTGATGGTGATGGGGTAATCCACACCGGCGGTCACCGTGGCCACAACGGAGGTCTGATCGTCGTAGCCGGTGGCGGCGGTGGTGGCATTGTCGATGTCGGCGAAGGCCACGTTACCGATCACCTCGAAGGAAGCATCAACAGCGCTGGCCGAGCAATACACCCCGACAGGGCAAGCCTCGGCGGTGACGCTGATGCTGTAAGCACCGACCGGCGTATCGGCCGGGTCCACCAGCACGGGGATGTAGTAGGTGCCGGCAGGGAGCTCGGTGAAGCTCACGGTGCAGTTATCCCCCGAAACGGTGCCGGTCTGCAGGCCGGTCAGGAAGTCGGGGCAGCCCGTGGTGAGGTTCACCAGGAAGTTGCCGAACTCACTGCCAGGCACACAGTAGCCGATGTCCACATTGGCGCACTCCGTGATGGTGAAGGCCTCCCACACGATGACGAAGGTGGTCGGGGCGTCGACGGTGGCTCCTGTGTTGTCACCAGAGAGCGTGATGGTGCTGCCAGCGGCCAGGGCCACGGGCACAGCGCCGGTGCAGTTGTCGTTCACCGGGGTGGCACCACCGGCCTCCACGGTCACGGTGTAGTCCTCCACCTCACCATAGGCCGAGAGACCGCAGGGGCTGGGCGTACCGGTGTACATCATCCGGATGCGGAGACGCGTGGAACCCAGGGTGGCATCCACAGGCACCACGATGTTGCCCGTGAAGGTGGCACCATCATCGGCAGAGGTCAGGGTGTAGGATTCGCCGGCATCGAAGAAGTTCTCGTTCTGGTTCCAATCGACCCAGACCACCACTTGGTCATCCGCATACGCGTTCGGGCCGTTGAGGACGGTCATGGTGACCACGGAGCCCTGGGTCACCGTGGTGCTGATGGCCGTGAAATCGGAAAGGGTGCCATCGGCGCACTCCGAGGCATTGTCGATGGTGCCAAAGGCCACGTTGGCGATGTACTCGTCACAGGTCTCACCGCTCGCATCGCAATAGCCAGCGGGGCATGCCGTGGCGGATACGCTGATGCTGTAAGGACCCTGTGCTCCGGGCTCCGTCAGCACCGCATAGTAGTACGTACCAGCAGGCACATACTCGTAGAAGATGGTGACATTCCCATCCGGACAGGTGGTCAGGTCGAAGCTGGCGCTCTCGAAGAAGTTGTTGTAAGGGCAACCGATGAACAGGTTGAGGAAGGCGTTCTCGAAGGCGGGGTTGGTGCCGCAGTAGGTGAGCTCCAGGCTGGTGCACTCGGTGGTGGTGAACGCATGCCATACGCTGGCCACACCAAGGCCTTCCGTGTCCAAGGCACCGGTGTTGTCGCCAGTGAAGGTCACCTCGCCGCCCGCGGCCAGGTCAACCGGGGTCACGGCATCGCAGAGGTCGTTGGACGGCACACCGCTCGGTGTGTAAGCACAGACGGTGAAGTCGAAATCCGTCGGTACCGGCGACCAGTAGGAATACAAGCGCACATAGTAGGTCTGTCCCTGCGTGGTGGCAAAACTGATGTTCTCCAACGTCCCGTTGGGAGGGAAGGTGGCATCAGCGCAACCGATGCTGGTCAGTGCCCCACAGCTGCCGCTGAACGCCTCCATCACCACATCGAAGGTGGCGCCGGAACCATTGGCCTCCACGGTCACCACGGAACCCGTTCCGCTCACACTGAACCACACATCATTGCCCTGGGGCGAAGTGTAGCCGTTGCAGAGGATGGCCGCC
>CAUJFM010000152.1 GCA_963169595.1 Bacteroidota bacterium
GACCACTACCAGGGCGACCCCGCGAACGAACCGCTGGCCTTCGGCGGCTACACCACCTTGCAGAAGGTGTACAGCTACGAGCCCATCCCCGCTGAGCTGAAGCCCGATGAGCAGAAGTACATCCTCGGCGCGCAGGGCAACATGTGGACCGAGTACATCCTCACCCCGGAGCATGTGGAGTACATGGCCGTGCCGCGCCTGCTGGCGCTGGCGGAAGTGCTGTGGACGCCGAAGGAGAAGCGCGATGAGAAGGATTTCATCAAGCGGCTGGAAGGCGAGTTCCCGAGGTTGGAGGCGATAGGTGTCAATGCGAGCAAGAGCATGTATCAAGTTAGCCTAACACCAAAGCAAGGCGCTGCTCCCGGCTCGATAGCGCTCCATATTTCTAGCGGTTCTTCTGAGAAAACAATCCAATACTCCCTCACGGAGGGATTCTCGGACCCAGTTGGACTCATGACTCGTGTTGATGGTTTCTACGCTCATCCGCTGGTGCTTCAAACGACATGTAAGGTAGAAGCGAGCCTCACAGATCCTGCGGACAGCGAGATCATTGGGAACTACCCATTGGCAAAGAGGACTTTCCACTTCAACAAGGCCACTGCCCGCCCCATCACCCTCAGCGTTCTACCCAACGAGCGCTACAACGAGGGCGGCGCCTTCACGTTGGTGGACGGCATCAGCGCGCAGGAGAAGCGCGTGAACACGGAGTGGCTGGGCTGGAAGGAGGGCGTCACCATCACGGTGGACCTGGGCAGCGTGCAGGAGGTTACGTACGTGGGAATTGGAGCCTTGAACGAGACCCACAGCTGGATCCATGCACCCAAGGCGATCGAGTTCCTGGTGAGCACGGATGGGAAGAACTATACATCGGTCGGCATGGCCATCCCGACGATGCGCGAGATCCCCGTGATCCCGGCGGATCCGATCAAGCGGAGGACCACCATGATGGCCAGGGTTCAAGGACGGAACGTGTTCGCGGTTGAAAAGCCGGCCCAAGCGCGTTACGTGCAGCTGCAGGTGCTGCACAGCGGCCTCATTCCTGCTGGCGACCCCGGTGCCGGCAACCCGGCGTGGATGTTCCTGGACGAGATCGAAGTGCGGTAGATGCCCGATATTCGTTCGACCATGGCCAAGCGCATCAGCATACCGGAATACAGGGATTTCCTGACAGCCATGCGTGAGCGCATCGATGCAGCGCGCGGTCAGGCGGCACGTGCTGTGAACCACGAGCTGGTGCTCCTCTACTGGGACATTGGCAAGGGTATCCTGGAGAAGCAACGCAAGCTGGGCTGGGGCGATGGCGTGGTGGAGCGTCTCTCGCGAGACCTGAACAAGCACTACCCCGGCACCTTCGGGTTCTCATCGAGGAACCTATGGGACATGCGCCGGTTCTATGAGGCATGGGCCTCCCCGCCAATTCTGCGACAGGCTGTCGCAGAATTGCAGAAGCCTTCACGCAAGGAGATCATCACGGGGAAGAGACCGAGCAGAAAGCCAGCAACGGCAAGGGTTGTAAAGCCGATCGAAATTCTGCGACAGGCTGTCGCAGAAATACCCTGGAGCCATCATTTGCTGCTGCTGAACAAGCTCAGCGATGTGCACGAACGGATCTGGTACATGCGCGCCTGCGCCCACTTCGGCTGGAGCCGGAACGTACTGCTGAACCAGATCCTGGCAGATGCATACGGGCAGAGCCGCAACCGCACGAACAACTTCGCCAAGGCGCTGCCTACGGTACTTGCCATGCAGGCCCAGGAGGCGATCAAGAGCAGCTACAACCTGGACTTCCTCGGTGTGGCCAAGGTGATGGATGAACGCGACCTGGAGGAGCGGCTCGTGGAACGCGTGCGCGACTTCATCCTCGAGCTGGGTTATGGCTTCTGTTTTGTTGGCCAGCAGCACAGGTTGTCGCTGGGCCGAAAGGATTACCGCGTGGACCTCCTCTTCTACCATCGCTTCCTGCGCTCATTGGTGGCCATCGATCTGAAGTTGAACGAGTTCGAACCGGAGCACGCAGGCAAGATGGACTTCTACCTGAACGTGCTGAACGCAAAGGAGCGGGCGCCGGGCGACAACGGATCCATCGGCATCATCCTCTGCGCCGAGCAGGATGAGATGGTGGTGGAATTCTCGCTGTTGCGCAAGCAGAACGCGATCGGTGTGGCCAGTTATCGGCTTCTGCACGAACTTCCGAAGGACCTGCAAGGCAAGCTGCCCAGCGCCAGGGAACTGAAGGATGTGCTGGCACGGGCCTTGGCCAGCGAGAATGCCAGCTCTGCCGATCCGAAAGGCCAAAAGACCCGGAAACGAACATGAGACCATTGCTCACCACAATACTGCTTGTTATCGGCCTCGGTGCCGCTGCGCAAAACACCATCTTCAGCCACGCCATCGGCAATTGGCGTAATGGTCCGGTGGTGTACATCACCCCGCTGATCGAGGCGTCGGAGTCCATGTCCAAGGACCAGCTCAAGGAACGTTACCGTGCGCTCTTCCCCGAACTGAAGGACATTCCCGCCAGCGACCTGGACGTGCTGCTGTTCGGCACGCGGGAGGAAGGGGACGAAAGCCGCCGCACCCTGCAAGCCAAGTACGGTATGCGGAAGCTGCAAGTGGTGATGCTGGAGAAGCCCAAGGACCCGGCCATCACCGTTCCGGCGGACCATCACTGAACACCTTCCGACATTCGCCACCCGACTACCTTGCGCAGCATGATGCGACCGTTGCTGCTGGCTTCTCTGTTGTGCAGTGCAGCCATGGCCCAGGCCCAATTGGGTGAGGACCGCAGCACCTTCACCCGGGCGGACTCGTT
>CAUJFM010000153.1 GCA_963169595.1 Bacteroidota bacterium
CATCGATACCAGCGAAGACCGTGTTCAGCAGGGCGTTCTCATTGCCCCAGTCCACCACGTTCACGATGTGGTAGGTGCCGGCAGCCAATCCGTTCGCAAGGAAATTGCCCCCGTTGAAGGGTACCGTCCCGGTGGACCCAGCCCAAGGAACGAGTAGTCCATTCTCTCGGTACAATCGTATCCCAGTGGACCAACCGTTCGCTTCGCCAGGAACGAAAATGCTGATGCTGCCATTGGCGCCGTTGCTGCATGAGCCATCCACAGCAAGCACTTGTGGAACGGGCCAGACCGGATCGGGAGGGGTGAGCACACTGAACGAGGTGCCGCAGCCGTTGGCATCGGTGATCTCGAAGTTCAGTACCTCTCCCGCACCGCCAGGTCCCGAGGGGCCGAAGTACACGTAGTCATCAAAGGTTCCGCTGATCACACCGCCTTGCGAAAGGGGTTCCAGCCCGAAGGTGTTGAGGCTGTAATAGGCGAGGAGCCTTTTCGTGGGCAGGCCGGAATCGGCCGGGCAGCCAGGCAGCCAGATCGTGGTCGGTGTCCCCAGGGGTTCCGCTACCAATGTGAACTGGTCGCTGGCCTGTTCGCCGTTGAAGTCGGTCACCGTTACCGAATAGCTTCCTGCCGTCAGGTCGAAGATCTGGGCATCCGTGGAGCCATTGCTCCACTGGTAGGAATAGGGTCCTACACCACCGGTGGCCGAAGCTCCGAGCGCACCGGTCGCATAGACGCATACCGGCGCGCTCATGGGGAAGATCTGGACCGTAACGGCCCATGTGCTGCTGCTCAACGCTACGAGCAGAACGGATGTGTAAAGCGCTCTCATGTGTTCACTGCTTGATGAAAAGACTGCGGTAGGTGCGACCATCGGCATCGGTTGCCAGAATGCTGTACGGCCCCGTTGCAAGGTGTGCCACCTGCATGGTGATCGCCCTGCCCTGTGCGCGCTCTGCAGCTACCAGGCGACCATCGATCGAGCGTACTTCCAAGGAGCGCAGTGTACTCCTTCCGGAAAGGACGATGTTCAAGAGCTGGTCCGCCGGGTTCGGGAATACCTGCAGCATGTGGTCATCCTGATACTCTGCCACCCCGGTCCAGAACTCCGCCACCAGCACGCTCGGCTCGGTGATCACCGGCGGGTTGAAGTCGAAGTAGATGTTGGCGATGTTCTCGATGAGGGTGCCTGGCTCGATCGGCAAGCGAGGCCGGATCCGGAAGCCCACGAAGCCGTGGCTGAGCGGTTCGTTCACGTTGCTGTCCGGCAGCAGGATATTGGGGAAGTAGAACTTCAATGTTCCTGCATCGCGTAGCTCCCAGGTGAAGGGGTGCGAAGCAGCACCGATGATGATGGAGCCCGGATCGAGGTTGGGCGGTAGCGTATCGGTGATCACCACCGTGAAGGCCGTGTCGGTTCCGGTGTTCTGAAAGCGGATGGTGTAGTCGATCCACTCGTCGGCATTGATCAGCCAGGCGCTGTTGCTGCCCAGGCTGGTCACCGCCAGCTTGTCGTTGGGGTCGTAGGCACCGGTGATGGTGCGCAGGTTGGTGGCGGAGTTGTTGGAGAGGTCGCCATCCGTGTTGGCCGTGCTCACCGTGGCCGTGGCCATCAGCTCATAGCCCAGGAGGCCCACGTTCGGCGGCACCTGGAACTGCACGTGATAACTGCGGTACTGCCAGGCGTTCAGCGGCCCCTCGTTCCAGGTCAGGGTGTTGCCGGCCACGGTGCTGGGCGGTGGCGTGGCGGACTGGTAGGTGATCGTGGGATCGAACGTGAAGGTGACCGTGGTGGCACCGCCACCTGCCGGGGTCTCGTTCTGTACGGCCATGCTGTAGCCGAACGGGAACCCGGGCCGCGCGGCCCCACTGGCAAGGGCCATCCGCACATCCAGGGGCACCACGGCAGTGTCCGGGTGATGCACGTTGGTGGACGCACCGTTGGTGATGGTGAAGGGGATCGGATCCCCGATGCAGTGCTCATCCAATGTGGTGCCCAGTTGCTCCACCGTGTAGGCACCGGAAGGCAGTGCCACGCTGTACTGCCCATTGGCATTGGTGGTGGCGTAATAGGGACCGGGCAGCACCTCCATCACCGCGCTGGGCACCCAGGGTTCGTTCATTTGGCGCGTGCAGCTGAGATCATGGTCCACGAAGGCGGTGCCGCTGACCACACCGCAGTCACTGCCCAGATCAGGGATGGTGAAGGGCACTAGGTCCTGGCAGTCCTCCGGATGCCACATGAAGTAGCGCTTGGCGTAGTAGTTCCCTGCCGCCAGGCCCGTTCGTGTACCCACGTTCTGGCCGGGTACCGTGGTCAAACCCAAGCTACCGACCACCTGCTGCATGGACTCGTTCAGGATGACCATATCCCAGACGGGTCCGAAGGGACTTGTCGCATCCTGCCCGGCATTGATGGTGACACTGCCCGCAGCGAACGTGGCACAGGACGGGGTCACGCCCAGGATGCTCATCGGCGTGGGTGTGCTGCTCTCCGGCGTCCAGGTGTCGATCACCTCGAGCTGGCAGCCCGTCCCATCGGTCACCGTGAACTGCAGGATCTCGCCCGGGCACAGGCCGGTGTACAGGCCGTAAGACCCGCCGACCAGCCCACCGTTGTCCACGTTGAGCGGCGGCCAAAAGGTGACCGGAGGCGTGAGGTTGGCGGGCAACGGATACACGGTGATGTTCCGCCCGCCATTGCACAGGCCATTGCATCCATGCAGGCCCGCACCGGAAAAACTGGCGTACAGCGCGCTCGGCACTTCCCCGATCGTGACCTGCGCAGTGGCCTCGTCCATCACAGCATCCGTAACGGTGACCGTGTAGGTGCCCGGTGCCAGGCCCTGCGCGGTCTCCGTGGTGGCCCCGTTGCTCCAGAGGTAGCTGTAAGGCGGCGTTCCGCCCGAGACAGAGGCCGTGGCAAAGCCGTTGGGGTTGCCACAGAGGCAGTCGGCATAGTCCCAGATGCTGACATTCAATGCCTGGGCGAACATGGGCAATGTACAGGCCAGCAGGAGCACGAAGCGAATGGTCATGGCGCTAGCGGTTCAATGATGAACCGCATGCACCTTGCACCCTCCCTGATCATGACCGTGCGAGGTGCACCGCACAGGGTGCGCCTCTCGATCAACACAGCATCTGGCGGGTAGAGGTCCGGGCATGCAGTTCGTGGTCCACGTGTGGGTTCAGGATGGTCACGCTACCCTCTGCCTCCGTCCTCCCTGTGCGCTTGCCCTTGCTCCGAAGGTAGGACGCAGCGCGGCACCCGGGGTTGCCGCATGTGCATGATCTTCAGGCCACTACATGGTGTTCATTCCACCCGGAGCACCCGCACGGCCGCGTTCCGCGACGTGGTGGTCTTCACCAACAGGTGCACCTTCCCCTTGCCGGTGCGCAAGTAGGCTCTCGCCGTGTTCGGTGGGACACGGCCTTCGTTGTGCGCCACCACCAGCAGCGTGTTCTCCCCCGGCTCCAACCAGAGGTCCACGTGGGTGCGGGAATTGGACAGGCCGTGATGGTCCAGCACAACGCGGCCGTTGAGCACCACGCTGATGGTGTCCCCGTCATGCTCCGCATCGTCCCACAGCACCAGCGGCACCGAGGCGCGGCGTGTGGCCAGCGTGGTCAAGGTATCGGTGTTACGCTCCACCAGGTCGGTCTCCGGTGCCACGGTGCCGCGCTCCGGCCTGCGGGGGAAACCCAGGTGGTAGCGGAACACGAAGGCGATGTGGTCCTGCGTGGCGGTGAAGCGCTTGCTGTCGGGCCCGGCATACACCTCTGCCGTGTAGGCCGGCGAGCGCTGCAGGTGGCGCGCATAGCGGAACACCAACTCCCACTTGTCCTCCACATCACCGTGCCACCAACCGAGCTCGGCGCACCAGTAGGTCCGGGTCATGGCCTCGAACTGCGTGCGCACCCCGAAGATGCCCTCATTGCGCTCCTTGCTACCCGCCTCCTGCCAGCTGAAGCCACCACCCACTCCCACCTTCACGAAGCCGCTCTCCAGGAGGTTGGTCGGAAAGAGCTTCCACAGCTTGGCCTCCGAACGCCAATTGGGCACCGCGAGGTCCCAGCAGGAAGTATCCTTGACCCAGTACACGTTGCTCTGCCAGGCGCGGCTACCCATCACTTCAAGCCCCCAGCGATCGCGCACGGTGAAAGAAGCGCCCAGGTCCAGCTGCGCACCATAGCCGGGGCCGCTCAGCGCGGTGTCCAGCGTACCTCCGGCCGGCTTCGGGGCCTGGAAGTCCAAGCCCGCGCCCCCCAGCAGGCGCGGTTCGATGGTGCGCGGAGCGATCGGCCGCATCCAACGCGGGGTCTGGGCCTGGAGGCCGAACGCCGCAAGGCATGCGGTAAGCCACACCAGTACACGAGGTCGGGCCCGGTCCATGGGGTGCACCGCAGCGAACATCGCGCCAAGCTAACGGGCCTGATCGTTCCACCCGCGGTTGAATGGTCCAGCCTATACCCCGGCCTTTTCCAGTTCCGTCATGAGCCAAGTTCGCGCCTCGCTCTCATCGCGGAACATGCGCGTGGGGAACTCCTGCGGTGAATAGCGGTAGTAGATGGTGCTGAGCGCATCGCCCAAACTGTCCGCACTTACGATGGCCAGTGCCACCAACTGCTCCTCCGCCTTGGTGGCGCGGAAGTAGTCCACCTCCATCACGGCAAGACTTCCGAGCGTTCCGGGCGGGAAGAAGGCGATCATGCCA
>CAUJFM010000154.1 GCA_963169595.1 Bacteroidota bacterium
GTGCTGATGAACGTGAAGGTGCGCAGCCGCGTCAATGGCGTGAACAGCAACTGGGGTCCGGTCTGCCGCTTCAAGATCGATCCGGTGCGTGCGGCCTGCCCGCTCACCAAGCTGATGGACATCCCCGGCAATGCCCAGTTCAGCTGCGGCGTGACCCGCACCTGGGGAGGCAGCTCCCTGAGCAAGGTGGTGGCCAAGTCGGTGGACGGCGCCACGCAGTACCAGTTCCGCTGGAGCAATGCGGAGCTTGCAACGCCTGTTATCCGCACCACCACCACGCCGGTGCTGCAGCTCAACTGGACGCCCGAGCTGCCCAACGGCACCTACCAGGTGCAGGTGCGTGCCTTCAAGAACGGCCAGTGGTGCGCCACCAGCCTGCCTTGGGGTGATGTGTGCAACGTGACGATCACCGGCAGCCCGGTCAGCCAGTCCATGGCCCTGCCTGGCACCGGTTCCATGGCGAATGCTGAACTCGCCCTGTTCCCCAACCCGAACAACGGCCAGCAGCTCACGGTGAGCCTGAGCGCGGTTGAAACGGGTGTGGAAACGGTGAGCGTGGACATCTTCGACCTGAACGGAGCCCGCGTGAGCGCGCAGGTTATCGCGGTGAACGACGGCATGGTGTACCAAGTGGTGGACGTGGCCGGTCTGGCCGACGGCCTCTACATGGTGAACATCACCGCCGGCGGCCAGCGCTACACCGAGCGCCTGGTGATCGCCAAGTGATCGGCTGAGCGATAAGGACCAAGCACAGCGCCCCGGCCATCAGGCCGGGGCGCTGTCGTTCAGGGGCATGAGGGGGGTGGCCGGTCGTGGAGTATCATGCCCTGCGCCGGCGGTACCATCCGATCAGTACCGCCAACGATCCGGCGATCACGGCCAGCCACCACGCTGATGGGCCATCGGTCAGCTCCACCGGCTCCACGTCGCCCACCAACACCAATCCGGCCCAGTAGTAGGGAAGTCGCAATTCCTCATCGGCCTGCTCCAGATGCTCGAGCTTGGCCTGTCGCAGGGCCTGGTGCTTCGGCAGGCCTTCCGCCAGCAAGGCATAGAAGCGGGTGATGATGGTGGAGCTCGCCTGCTCATCGATGTCCCACAGCGACATCACCAGGCTGGGACAGCCCGCATAGGCGAAGCTGTAGCCCAGGGAGCGCACGCCCTCTCCATCATTGCGGCCGGTACCGGTGCGGCAGGCGGTGAGCACCGCCAACTGGGCACGCAGGTCCAGCTCGTAGATCTCGTAGGCGTGCAGGTAGCCATCGGCATCGGGGTCCGTGCCTGCGCCATCCTTGCTCAGCACTAGGCGGGAGTACATGGGGTCCTTGGCGTTCATCTCCGCATGCGTGCCCAAATGCAGGATGCCGAATCGGCCCGCATCCTGTCTGAACCCATGCTCAGTGGCATCCGCGCCCAACAATAGCTGCGCCTTCATCACACCGCGCAGGTCCTCGGCGGTGCGCAGGGCGAAGGGCTGTCGCACATGCCCCAGGAAGTTGTGGTCCACCTGCGCGCTGTCCTTCACGGCGGCGAGGTAGCGCTGCTTCACCTCATCAGTGAAGCCCGGTGCCAGGGCCAGTGCGTCGCTGGCGCGCTCCCGGGCCAGCTGCGCGAACTGCACGGCCGTGGTGGCGCTCAGCAGGTAGGCGATGACATGCCGATGGATCAACAAGTGCCGTTGGAAGTCGGTCGCCGTGCCAGGCGCGGTGAGCAACGATTCGAAGTTGAGCAGGTGCAGGGCGCCATCGGGGATGATGAGCAGTTCCTCCGCCGAGAGATGCGGCACCAGCGGGGCCACCACCTGTTCGTACAAGGCATGGGCCTGTGCGAGGTAGTCGGCGGTGCGTCGCGCTGCAATGGCCGCGTTCAGCGTGTTCACGCGGGGCTCAAGGCCATCGGCCCGCAGGCGGATGAGCTGTTCGCCGGCATCGTTCATCACCAGTGCGTACAGGCCCGAAGCGGTGGCCGCGTAGGCCACGAGGGCGCGATCCCTGGTGAGCAGGCGTTCGCGCACGTCCTGCACCGCCACGGATGCCTCGCCATAGCGCAGCGTAAAGTAGACGGGGTGCTCGCGCTGAAGCCGTTCGAGCAGGGCCGTGTACTCCTGTTCCAGCTCCAGCATCCGTGCTGGCGAGGTGGAGCGCGCGTTCAATGCGGCGATCAACTCCTGTTCGCGGGTGGCGAGCGTATCGGGCAGTCCCGCGAAACGGATCCCCTTGAAGGCACCCAGCCGGGCTTTCAGCAGGGTGGAGCGCCCTGCCTCCGACATCGCCAGGAAGCGGTCGCAGGCCGCCGGCATGCCGAGATCTTCACGGGAGGCATAGGCGAGGTCGATGGCCAGGTCGAACAGGCGTTCCTGGGTGGCCACGAGCAGCAGCTTCGAGGCTTCGTCCTCCACGGCGGCCTTGTTGCGGGCCAGTGCCGTGATGGCCAGGTCGATGTCCGCCTGCCATTGCTGCCATTGGGCCGCCGGGATGTGCGTGCCTGCCAGGGCCTGCTCGCAACGGACCTTCCAGTACAACGCATCCGGCAGCAGGTGTGGCTCGTGGAAGGCCTTGGGCAGGGTGCTTTCGCGCAGTGCACGCGCGCGATCGTCCAACACGCGCAGGGCTTCCTGTGCATGCCCTGCTGCCGCCCGGGGATCACCCATGGAGAACGCGGCTTCCGCGCGGAGCACCTCCACCTCCGCCACCTTGTAATGGTCGCCATCGTATTGGCGCACCAGCATGTCCCGTGCGCGGGCCAGGTCGGCCAAGGCATCGGCCCAGCGTCCTTGGGCCATGCGCAAAACGGCCCTCCCTTGCAGGGTCCGCACCAGGTTGGGGTCGGTGGCTTCGTCCAGCACCACCCGGCCGGCCGCCATGCTCAGGGTGTACAGCGAATCGGCAGCGGCGTGGCGTTGCTGGCGGGCGAGGACATCGCCAAGTTTGGAGGTGGCACGGACATACTCCTCGCTGTGCCGACCGAACTTGCGCTCACAGGCCACCACGTAGTCGCCCATCAGCTCCTGTGCCCGTGCGAGGTTGCCGGCGCCCAGCTCAATGTCCGCGATGCGCTCCTTCACGGCGATCAGCTGCGGGTCGTCCGCTTCAAGCACCGAACTGCGGTCCTTCCACGCGCGGTCCAGCAGGGTGCGGGCCCGTCCATCATCACCGGACTGGAAGTAGACGGTGGCGAGGTTGAGGTAGGTGCGGGAGCGGTTCACGGTCGCCTCGTCGCGGGTGAAGCGGTCCTGGGTGGTGGCGATGATGCGGTCGCTGTAGCGCAGGCTTTCGTGGTAGTCGTTCTTCGCGCGGGTGAGGTCACCGGCGTTCTGCCACAACACGCCCAGGTTACCGTAGGCGCTCACCTTGCGCACCATGATGGCCTCACTGTCGCCGTTGCCCAGCTTGTTCAAGGCAAGGTGGTAGTAGCGCTCGGCCTCGCGGATGCGCCCCAGGTGCCAGTTGGCTGAACCGGCAGCGGTGAACGACTCGGCCCATTGGGTGGCCGGTATGCTGTCCGCCTGCTCGTACTGCTCGATCGCGGCGAGGGCCCACTTCAAGGTCCTGCGGTGATCGCCCAGCACACCGTGGTCGAAGGCCAGGTATTGCCGGGCCCGCCCGCGCTGACCTCGAGGAATGGCGGGATCGCTATCCGCCACGGCGACGGCCATGGAATCGACACGGGCGCATTGTTTCAGCTCGCCCACTTCATAGTAGGTCCAGCTCAGGTCGAAAAGCGCTTCCAGTGTGTTGCCGGCCTTTCCGCGGGCCTGCACCAAGGCGTAGATGCGCTCGGCGGCGGCGGTGCCAGCTGCGGCATCCTTCAGCTTGCGGTGCGCGTAACCGTACTTGTACAGGTAGCGATGCAGCGAATCCGCCCAGGTGGTGCCGACCGCCTCCTTGATCTGCAGGTCCACTTCACGCACCAGGTCGGCATGGCGCTCCTGCTCGTACAGTGTGCTGATGAGCGCATGTCGCTTGGCGAGGCGGTCCTCCTGCGCGAACAACGGTAGTGCCCACAGGGCCACCAAGGCCCCCAGGAGGATCCGCTGCTTCATGGTGCAAGGCGTTGCTTGATGCGGCGTACGCGCTCCCCGTAAACGGGGTCGTCGTCCAAGGGCATGGCCAGTGCTTCGCCCGTGACGCCGGTGCGGATGCGTGCCAGGAAGAGGTACCACCGGGCGCGGTCGCGGAAGGCGGATGCCTCCTCGGCGGCCACCCCTTCCAGCATCGGAAGCGCTTCAGCTACGCGGCCTTCGTTGAGCCATGCGCTGGCGATGTAGAAGCGCAGCGTATCGTTCATGGGTTCCATCTGCAGCAACGGCGACCACTTGGCCCGCGCTTCGGCATATTTGCCCTCCTTGTAGGAGACCATGGCATCTGCGAAGACGGGATCATCGGTGACGCCCATGGCCACGGGCAGCCCGGGGTCCGGGCGGAAGTGCTCGGCGTAGAGCTGTTCGTTCACCGGGGTGCGCGCCAACCACCATGCCGCAGCCGCGAGGATCACGGCCACCATGGCGGCATACCTCCACAGCCGGGGCCAGCGCCCGCCACTTGCCGGTGCGGCATACGCCTGGCCGGCCTGTTGGAGCGTGCGCAGGAAGCCGCCCAGCTCCACGGCCCGGATGTGCTCCTGCTGCAGGGCCACCTCCTTGCGCAGACCGGCATCCGCGGCCATACGCTCCTCGAAGGCCGCACGCTCGGATGCGCTCATGCGATCGAGCACGTAGGCCTCGATGGTCTCGAAGGTGGTCCGGTCCAAGGCGCCCTGGCTCATGCGGTATGTTGGTCTTCTCCGTGGATGGTCTTCCGGAATGCGCGCAGCTTCATCATGCAGCGGTACTTGATGGTGCGGATGCTCTCTTCACTGACCCCGAGCTCCGAGCCAATGGCCGCCAAGTCCTTGCGCTCGAAGTAGAATCGGTCCAGCACAGTGCGGCATTTTTCGTCCAGGGTGCTGTACACGGAACGCAGCCGTGCGAGGCGTTCCTCCACGCCATCATCGGTCTCATCGACCTGCCCGAGTACCCGGTCATCGTGTACCACCCGCATGTGCTTGTGCGCTGCGGACCTCACCTGGTCCAACCATCTGTTGCGTGCCACTTGGTACAGGAAGGCGCCCGGCTCGGTCCCGGGCAGCAGGGTGTTCTCCTTGGCCTTCAGCCAAAGCACGGCCATGGCCTCCTGGAACACGTCCTGCGCATCGGCCACCGTGCCGCTGTTCTGCAGCACATAGCTCCGCACGTCCGGGAAGTGCCGGGCGTAGAGCCCCTTGACCACCGCTGGGTCGTTGCAGCAGAGGCCGGTCGCCCAAGCCGGGCGCGAACGGGTGTCGGGTGCCGTGGCTTCCAAAACGGAGGATTCCCGGACCACGATGATACGAAGGGACGAGCGTAAAGTCCATGGCAGGTTGGTGCGGTCGGCCCCAAGGCCTTTCGTGTGCACATCGGGATCCATGCTCGGATGTGAACAGGAGAAAGGTGGCTGCTGATGGATCGCTCACATCCGCTCACCATCGACGATGTAGGTGCGAAACCCGAACATCAGCACCCATGAAGAACCCTACCCTTGCCCTGGTCACCGGGGCCTTGCTGTTCTGCAGCACATCCTCCGCCCAACTTCAGCGCATCGTCGTGCAGGGCACCGGCGAGCCCCAGGTCTTCACGGACCTGAGCACTGCCATCGCAGCGGCACAGCCCAACGACAGGCTTTACTTCAGTGGTGGCGCCTTCACAAGCCCGCAGGCTGTAGTGATCGGCGTGCCCTTGCATTTCATTGGTGCGGGCATCTCGCCGGACAGCTCGGCCGTTACAAGCACCACCGTCATCGGCACCCAGGCTGGCAACATCACCATCACCACCGGTGCAACGGGCAGCACCTTCACCGGTATTCGCTTCGCGCCAGCGGCCTATGTGCAGTACGGCAACAACGACACGGATGATGATCCGACCGGATTGGTCTTCGAACGATGCACGTTCGATACACGTTTGATCACGCATAACAGCACCACTGCGGGTACCTCCAGTACAGTGTTCAATGAGTGCATCTTCTACAGCTTCTTATACGGCCAGCCGGGCACACTGGCGACGCTGAACCGCTGTGTGCTCGATTATCAGGCAGGCACCGGGGCCGAGGTTTCGGGGTTCCATGGCGGCGCGCTCACCATGCGCTTCTGCGTTTGCCTCGGCACCCGCATCGGGAACAGCACGAACAGCCTCATCGAGAACTGCGTTTTCACGCGGACCACGGCACCGTTCTGGCAAAGCAACGGTTCCATCCTGACAAACAATCTGTGCGTAAGCACCGGACTGGTGAGCAACATGACCCCTGGTGCCACCGTCGGTAACGTGCTCGGGGTGCCCGCCACCGAGATCGTCGTGAAAGAAGTGGATGGTGACTTCCAGTGGACGGATGACCTGCACTTGCAGGCCACCTGTGTGGGTGTGGGTATGGCAACGGATGGCACTGATGTAGGCATTTTCGGTTCCAGTTCGCCCTTCAAGGCCGGTGCCGTACCCTACAACCCGCACTTCCGCAGCGCCACCATTGCGCCTGCCACCAACCCCAATGGCGACCTGCCGGTGAGCATCCGCGTGGCCGCGCAACCCAACTAGGCCATGCGCAGCTTGATGCTACTGCCTGCGTTCGCTGCCATGTGCGGCGTGCAGGCGCAACAGATCGATGGTTACCGCTACTGGTTCGATGACAACCTTGCGGGTGCTGTGACCGTGAGCGTGGCCGCGACGGATGAGCTGACACTCGTCGCCAGTTGGCCAACGGCCTCCATGGAGCCGGGCTACCACCGGGTGAGCTATCAGTTCCGGGACACCAATGGCGATTGGTCGGTACCCCGGACGGACCTGTTCACGCGCGGCAACCAAGCGGTCACCGCCTATCGTTATTGGGTGAACGACAGCACTTCCGCGGTCTTCACGGGTGATATCGGGCCGGATATGCAGGTGGACCTGAACACGCTGATCGGTACCGGGACCCTTACAGAAGGCTACAACCTGGTGACCATCCAGTTCATGGATGCCGATGGGCTCTACGGAGTTCCGCTGACCGCGCCGTTCACCAAGCACAGTGGCCTGGTGACCGGCTATGAGTGGTGGGTCGATGATGCGATCGCGGACCGCACCAGTGGGTCGATCGCACCGGGCACCGTGGTGGACCTGATCGCCGACCTGCCCACGGGCCTGCCTGCCGGCAACTACACCTTCACCATCCGCTTCAGCGGGGCCAGCGGCACGTGGAGCGTTCCCCTGAGCAGTGTCTTCGACAGCTTCGTGGGCATCGCGGAACTGCCGGGGATCTCGGAGCTGCTGCTCTTCCCCAACCCGGTCACCGATCAGCTCGGCCTCCGGGTGCATGCCGATGCGGCCCGCTCCCTCTCCCTGCAGGTGCTGGACCTCACCGGCGCCGTGGTGCTCGACCTCAGCTCCTGGGCCGTGAGCGGGACCTCCACCCGCCAATGGGACATCAGTCCGCTGTCGAGCGGCAGCTACCTGCTGCGCATCACGGATGCGAATGGTGCTTGGAGCACTCGTTTCGTGAAGCCCTGAGGGGATCATTCACATCCGTCCTCATCGCTCGATGTATACCGAGAACCCTGCCTTTCCCCGAACCCCTGACCCCCAGAACCATGAGAGTCCCACTACTTGCCCTTGGTGCCCTACTGGCAACATCTGTCCGGGCCCAGCTACCCCTTTCCTTCTCCGGTAACGCTGGCGATGCCTGCGTTCCAGCGCAGGATCCCTTCATCCAGGCCTGGCCTGGTACCGGCGACCCGGCCAGCAGCGTGCGCTTCGCCTGGTCCGCAACGAATACCACGAACGACCCCGTTCCCCTGCAGGTGAGCGTGTATCGCGATGCCTACTTTGTTGGGACCACGCTTGTCAACGAGGTCCTTGAGTACTCGTTCAGCATCGTGGCAACGCCAAACGGCACCTCCGCCGGTGCTGACATCTGGCCCTGCGCGTACAACAGCTTTGAGCAGGGACGCGCTCACTCCATCAGGGTGTCAGGCCCGACGGGTTCGTGCACGGCGTTCTCCATCAACGTGGAGGATTCGCCCGGTGCGTTCGGCAATGACGCCGAACCGAACAACTCCAGTTCCCAGTTCATCACGGCCGCACCTGACACGTATTACGAAGGGCATCTGCGCTACAATGGGACCACCGATGCGGACTGGTACCGCATCGATCTGCCGGCCAATGGGGTCCTGCGGATCGAGTTCGAGGGTGAGCAGCCATCTTCCTCCACGTTGCAGAGCGTTCAACTGCAGCTACGGTTCACCAGCAGCGTTCTTCGTTACACGACAGCTGTTCCGCTAGGCGCCGACCGCAGCCCCTTGTCCACCAATGTGGATATTCCTTGCATGGGTAGCGAAGGTGTTTACAA
>CAUJFM010000155.1 GCA_963169595.1 Bacteroidota bacterium
CTCTCGCGGGCGCGTCCGGGCATCGCCCATGCCGTGGTGCATGCACCCATCCCCACCAAGGGGCTCACGATGGACGATCTGGTAGCTTTGCGGCGCAAGGTCTACGAGGTGATCGAGGGTCCCTTGCTCAAGGCCTGAGCCTCCCGGTCATCCCGAACAAGTTCCCACGCTCCATGAAGATCGACAACGCCACCCTGGACCGGATCGCCGAACTGGCCCGCCTGGACTTCAGCGACCCGGCCGCGCGTGCCGCCATCCTGGCCGACATGGAGCGGGTGCTCGGCTTCGTGGAGAAGCTGAACGAGGTCGATACCAATGGTGTGGAACCGCTGATCTTCATGACCGAGGAGGCGGATGTGCTGCGCGACGATGTGGTGGTGCCCGGCGACATCGTGCCCAAGGCCGATGCGCTGCGCAACAGTCCCGTGAAGGACAGCGACTACTTCAAGGTGCCGCGCGTGGTCGACAAGGGCTGAACGCCTCAGGTCTTTGAAGGGGCCAGTTCGGCCTCCACTTCCTCTTCCTGCGCGGGTCCGTCGCTCCACCGCGCCCGCGGCCCGGTGCCCAGTTCGCGCCAGCCATAGACCAGCACCAGCGTGATGGCCGACAGCAGGTTCACGGCCACGAAGGCGGTGACATAGGTGGCATCACCCCCGTGCCAGGCCGGCAACACCGGGATCAGGAAGAAGGCACAGTTGCTGATGATCTGCATGATGAGCAGCACCGTGCCGCTGTGGGTCATGTTGTAGGCCCAGCCCAGCAGCACCGTAAGGCACACCATGCTCAGCAGGAACACCGGCCAGGGGTAGCCGTCCGGCACGCCCTCGCCCACCAGCAGCATGGGCAGGTACCACAGGCCCCAGGCCACGCCCACCGTGAGGCAGGCACGCAGCGCGCTGTACTTCTCCTGCAGGCGCGTCACGCTGAACTTCATCCAGGCCGTCTCCTCCACGAAGGCGATGCCGATGATGAACGGCAGGTTCACGATGAGGCCCTTCAGCGCCTTGAACGTACCGCCGAAGAAATCGTGCACGAACCAGCCCGGCCACTCGGCCATGCCGAAAAGCACCAGGCCGCCGATGCCGAGGTAGGTGAAGAGGATCTTCCATGAAAAGGCCAGCGCGTACCACTGCGGCCCCACGCGCCAATTGAGGAAGGCGCCGAACAGTTTACGCATGCCGGCCGCGCCTTCCAGGTACCACGTGAGCGCCACGGCGAAGAACAGCGGACCGAAGGCCCGGAAGCGGAACACCATCCAAGCCTCAGGCACATCGTGCATGTGCGAACCTTCCGGCACCATCCATTTCACCAATCCGACCACGATGAACTGGTAGCTCAGCGTGAGGACGCTGAAGACCAGTACGGGATATTTCCGGATGAATGCGTTCATGGGTTCGGCGAATGACGCGCGAAGCTAGTTCCCGACCGGATGGATGTCAAGTTCTTGCATCGATGTATCGCAGGCCTGATCAGACCGCCTCGGCGACCGACCGGGGACTACCTTCGCGGCCCACAAGAACCCATTCAGGATGTACGGCACACTGAAGTCCCATCTGCAACAGGAGCTCGCGGCCATCGAGGCGGCCGGCCTATTTAAGCGTGAACGCATCATCACCAGTGAGCAGGGCGCGGAGATCACCGTGAACGGCAAGCAGGTGCTGAACTTCTGTGCCAACAACTACCTCGGTCTCAGCTCGCACCCCGATGTGGTGAAGGCCGCCCATGACACGCTGGACACCCACGGCTATGGCATGAGCAGCGTGCGCTTCATCTGTGGCACGCAGGACATCCACAAGGAGCTGGAGGCCAAGCTGGCCACCTTCCACGGTACGGAGGACACCATCCTGTATGCGGCGTGCTTCGATGCCAATGGCGGCGTGTTCGAGCCGCTGCTGGGGGAGGAGGACGCCATCATCAGCGATGCGCTCAACCACGCCAGCATCATCGATGGGGTGCGGCTCTGCAAGGCGAAGCGCTACCGCTACGCCAACAACGACATGGCCGACCTGGAGGTGCAATTGAAGGCGGCCCGTGCCGATGGCGCGCGCCACATCATCATCGTCACCGATGGGGTCTTCAGCATGGACGGCATCGTGGCCGACCTGAAGGGGATCTGCGACCTGGCCGATCGATACGAGGCCCTGGTCATGGTGGACGAGTGCCATGCCGCCGGCTTCATCGGGAAGACCGGACGCGGCAGCGTGGAGCATTGCGGCGTGATGGGTCGTGTGGACATCATCACCGGCACCTTGGGCAAGGCCCTCGGTGGTGCCATGGGCGGCTACACCACCGGTCGCAAGGAGATCATCGAGATGCTGCGTCAGCGCAGTCGTCCCTACCTGTTCAGCAACTCGCTGGCCCCGGCCATCGTGGGCGCCAGCATCGCGGTCATCGACCTGCTGAGCCGCACCACCGAGCTGCGCGACCGCCTGGAGCGCAACGTGGACCGTTTCCGCACCGGCATTGAGTCCCTGGGCTTCAAGACACGTGGCACCGGCGCGGCCATCGTGCCCGTGATGCTGGGCGATGCCAAACTGAGCCAGGTGATGGCCGACAAGCTCCTCGCCGAGGGCATCTATGTGATCGGCTTCTTCTACCCGGTGGTGCCCAAGGACACGGCCCGGATCCGGGTGCAGTTGAGCGCGGCCCACACCGATGCCCACATCGACAAGGCCCTGGCCGCCTTTGCCAAGGTGGGTCGAGAGCTGGGTGTGATCGCCTGATACAGAGCGGGTTGTGGATGATGAAGGGCGGCCTGTGAACACCCGGTTGTTGGTTTCCGGGAAAAGGATCTATCTTCGCAGCCCGTTTCCGGGATAGTCCCTTTTCAAACGCACACGACTGTGGCTTCGACGACACACACCACCAGCATGGCCAATGCGGCCACCGTGCAGCCCGAATGGCTGCTCGTGGATGCTGAGAACGAAGTACTTGGCCGGCTCGCCAGCAAGGTGGCGATGCTCGTCCGCGGCAAGCACAAGACCACCTTCACCCCGCACGTCAACTGCGGTGACCATGTGGTGGTGATCAATGCCGACAAGGTCCGCCTCACTGGCGACAAGATGTCCTACAAGGAGTACCAGCGCTTCAGCGGGCACCCCGGAGGCCGCACGGTGGAGATCGCCAAGGACCTGAAGGTGCGCAAGCCCGAGGCCATGCTGGAGATCGCCGTGCGCGGCATGCTCCCGAAGAACCGCCTGGGCCGCCGCCTCTTCAACAACCTGCACGTGGTGGCAGGCACCACGCACAAGCACGAGGCCCAGAAGCCCCGCAAGTTCGACCTGAACACGATCAAGTAAGATGGCAAACACCAACAGCCTCGGTCGTCGCAAGACCGCAGTGGCCCGTGTGATCCTCACCGAAGGCAGCGGCAACATCACGGTGAACGGCCGTGACGGCAACGAATACTTCCCCATCACCATGCAGCAGTTCAAGCTGCAGCAGCCCTTCAAGCTCACCGATACGGTGGGCAAGTATGATGTGGTGGCCCGCGTGGATGGTGGTGGCATCACCGGTCAGGTGGACGCCCTGCGCCTGGGTATTGCCCGTGCGCTGGTGAAAATCGACCCCGAGCACAAGCCCAAGCTCAAGGCCGAGGAGCTCATGACGCGCGATCCGCGTGCCGTTGAGCGGAAGAAGTTCGGTCAGAAGAAAGCGCGTAAGCGTTACCAGTTCAGCAAGCGTTAAGGTCCCTGCGCTTGTTCAGGATCCAATCCCGCTGGACCGCCCTTGTACACTGAGCTCGTCGAAGTGGACAAGGGCGCTACCAGCGGGATGCCTGTATCAACGGGAACAAGGAATGTGAACTAAACAAGAGGAAAGATGGCTCGTTTGGAATTCAAGCAGTTGCTCGATGCCGGGGTGCACTTCGGCCACCTGAAGCGCAAGTGGAACCCCAACATGGCGCCCTACATCTTCGACGAGAAGAAGGGCATCCACATCATCGACCTGAACAAGACGGCGGTGAAGCTCGAGGAGGCCGCCGCCGCCATGAAGAACATCGCCCGCGGGGGCAAGAAGGTGCTCTTCGTCGCCACCAAGAAGCAGGCGAAGGACATCGTGGCCGAGAAGGTGAAGCCCACCGGCATGCCCTTCGTCACCGAGCGTTGGAGCGGTGGCATGCTCACCAACTTCGGCACCATCCGCCGCACCATCAAGAAGATGGCCACCATCGATCGCATGAAGACCGATGGCACCTTCGACAACATGAGCAAGCGTGAGCGTCTCCAGGTGAGCCGCCAGCGCGAGAAGATGGAGAAGAACCTCGGTTCCATCGCCGAGCTCACCCGCCTGCCGAGCGCGCTCTTCATCGTGGACATCACGAAGGAGCACATCGCCGTGGCCGAGGCCCGCAAGCTCAACATCCCCACCTTCGCCATGGTGGACACCAACAGCGATCCCACGCTGGTGGACTTCCCGATCCCGGCCAACGACGACGCCACCAAGAGCATTGAGCTCATCGTGGACGTGATGATCGCCGCCATCAACGAGGGCATCGAGGAGCGCAAGAACGACAAGACCGCGGTGGACGAGGCCGATGGTGAGGAGGGCGAGGAGGGCGCCGCTGAAGTGGAGGCCGGCACCGAGACCTCCGAAGAGAACAACTGATATCCATTTGGTCGGTAAGGGCGCGAGACCGCGCGCCCTCATCGACCGAACAACACAATGAGCACCATGGCAATCACCGCCGCTGATGTGAACAAGTTGCGCCAGATCACCGGCGCAGGCATGATGGACTGCAAGAAGGCCCTCACCGAGGCCAATGGCGACTTCGATGCCGCCATCGACCTGCTCCGCAAGCAGGGCCAGAAAGTGGCCGCCAAGCGCGCCGACCGTGACGCCACCGAGGGCCTCGTGATCGCGATGACCAGCGCCGACGGCAGCAAGGGCGTGCTGGTCTGCACCAACTGCGAGACCGACTTCGTGGCGAAGAACGCGGACTTTGCCGCCATGGCCGAGCGCATCGCCACCATCGCCCTGGAGAAGGGTCTGGACAGCATCGATGCCCTGAAGGCCGCGGCCTACGACAGCAATGGCCTCACCATCGCCGAGAAGCTCATCGAGCAGACCGGTGTGATCGGCGAGAAGATCGACGTGAGCGCCTGCCATGCCCTGAGCGCCCCCTACGTGTTCGCCTACAACCACCCGGGCAACAAGGTGGCCAGCCTCGTGGCCCTGAACAAGGCCGGCTTCGAGAGCGTGGCGAAGGACGTCGCCATGCAGGTGGCCGCCATGGCGCCCATCGCGCTGGACAAGAGCACCACGCCCCAGAGCGTGATCGACAAGGAGCTCGAGATCGGCAAGGAGCTCGCCATCCAGGAGGGCAAGCCCGCCGAAATGGCCGAGAAGATCGCTGTAGGCCGACTGAACAAGTTCTTCAAGGAGAGCACCCTGCTCGCCCAGGAGTTCATCAAGGACAACAAGCTCAGCGTGGAGCAGTATGTGAAGACCGCCGACAAGGACCTCACCGTCACCGGCTTCAAGCGTCACTCGCTCACCATCTGATCGACACACGTCATCGTTGAACGGCCCCGGATCCCCGGGGCCGTTCGCATTTCAGCCCGGTGCGCCATGCGCGGGTCGCTTCGTTTTTCCTTCCTTTGGCCTCCGATCGTCGCAACCCGATCCACCCTCCGATGGCAGCCACGAACGGAACCTCCCTCACCTACAAGCGCATCCTCCTGAAGCTCTCCGGCGAGAGCCTCATGGGCGGGCAATCCTACGGCATCGATCCCCGCATGCTGGACCAGTACGCGGCAGAGATCATCGCCGTGGCCGCCGAAGGGGTGGAGGTGGCCGTGGTGATCGGCGGAGGCAACATCTACCGCGGCATGCAGGCCAGCGGTGGCATCGATCGCGTGCAGGGCGACCACATGGGCATGCTGGCCACCGTGATCAACAGTCTGGCGCTGCAGAGCGCGCTGGAGGCCAAGGGCCACAAGACCCGGCTGATGACCGCCATCAAGATGGAGCAGATCGCCGAGCCTTTCATCCGCCGCCGCGCCGTGCGCCACTTGGAGAAGGGGCGCATCGTGATCTTCGGCGCGGGCACCGGCAACCCCTACTTCACCACCGACACGGCCGCCAGCCTGCGCGCCATCGAGATCGAGGCCGATGTGATCCTGAAGGGCACCCGCGTGGACGGCATCTACACCGCCGATCCCGAGAAGGACAGCAGCGCCACGCGTTACGACCGCATCTCCTTCGAGGAGGTCTATGCCAAGGGGCTGAATGTGATGGACATGACGGCCTTCACGCTCTGCAATGAGAACAAGCTGCCCATCATCGTTTTCGACATGAACAAGCCGGGCAACCTGCGGCGCGTGGTCACCGGCGAGCGGGTGGGCACGCTGGTGGAGTTCTAGGTCCTGCAGACCGGACGGCTCGTGACGGCCTCGCTGCTGCTGGACAGCAGTTCCGGCCTCCACGCCGTTTCGTGCGCCATGAACGCGGGGTATCTCCCTGGGCCCTGCTGAGCCTGCGATGTGATGGCGCATGGTCCGCAGCTGACCCCGGAGCCCGGGTCTTCGGACCCTCCCGGGTCCGGACGTGGCGCTGCGTGCAGGGACGCTTGTTCCGTTCAACCCATCCTCCCCATCTGCTGAACGAACGCTGATCGGCGTTGTGGGTCCCTTGATCCGGGCATCGACATGCGCGATCAGGTCAACAGTTGACATTCATGAAATGTGAAGAAGATGATCTACATTGTAGGTAAATGAATGACGCATGAATGGTCATGTTCGGTTCCCATCACTTGTCGGTGCCGTGGTGATCTTCACGCTGCCGATCCAGCTCGCAGCGCAGATGTCAGGACGGGATACCCCCGTTCGGGCGGCGACACCGGAAGGGCCGTTCCGCAGTGGCATGGAGATCACGGCCGGTGCACAAGGGATGCACGGTCAGTACCGCACTAGTGGCGCGGCTCATGTGGAGTTCGCCCTTCGGGGTGCGGGTCGCACCGGGAACCGTCAGGGGCCCTTCTCGATCGGTATCATGGCCTCCTACCATCCGATGATGGGGCGGTGGGAACAGGTGCCGATGTACATCGGACATGTGCGCGATTTCAACCTGTTCGCATCCGGCAGTCTCCAGCCGGTGCTGCTTGTGGCCGGTACACCATTGCGCGACAAGGAGTTGTTCCTCAGCCCGTTCGCTCTGCCCGAGGCGCAACTGGGCGGCCAGCTCTCCTTCAGCCCTGGGGCGGCGGATGTGCTGGTGCTCGATTCGTACGAGATACGGGATGTGCGCATGGACATGTGGGGACTGATGCTGCCCGTCCGGTGGCATTTTGGCGTGGACAAGGCACAAGGCGCGCGGTTCTTCGCAGAGGCGGGCCTGGGGGTGGACGTGTTGCGCATGCAGGCCACCTATGATCTCTTCAGGGCCTCGCTCACCATGGATATCCAGCCGCAGGTCATCTACTTCACCAGGTCCTACGTTCAGGAGAACGATGTGGTCCCGCTCGATGGCGAGCTGGCCAATAGCGTGGTCTTCACCCGGGCGATGATGGGTGGTGGCGTGGACCTGGGTCGCTTCCGGGTGTTCCTGCGCGTGCAACGCACGGTCTCCGGCTCATTGGAGCAGGATGGCGAGACCTTCCGCAGGGTGCGTGGCAACGTCCTCGCCTTGCCGCTGATCGCCGAGGCTTGGAGCGACCCCGAGGTGGCCGCAACGTTGACCGCCGGTGGCATCGTGCCCTACGGTCGCACGGACATTCCGCTGGATGGCGACGGCCCGGCCCAGTCCAGCGAGAGAGCTCCCGGCGTGGACCGGTTCTGGGACCGTACGCAGGCGGTGCTGGGGATTTCCTTTCAACTGCGTTGAACGGGATAGATGGGACGGCCTTCGCGCTCTGCATCGAGAACAAGCTGCCCATCATCGTTTTCGACATGAACAAGCCGGGCAACCTGCGGCGCGTGGTCACCGGCGAGCGGGTGGGCACGCTGGTGGAGTTCTAGGTCAGGTCCGGGTGGCCACCACCAGGTATTCGTGTACCTCGTAGGTGCGGGGGCTGCGTGAAGCAGCTCTGAAGAACGCGTGCCCGCAGCCCGGGCGGAACCGGTCGTGCAGTTCGATGGCCACCGTGCGCACAAGGTCCATCCAGCTGAGGTCGTCCGCCTCGAACAATTCCTTTTCGGCCCCCTCGATGTCCAGCTTCAGCAGGTCGATGTGGTCCAGCCCCTGCTGCTGCATCAGCGTGCGCATGCACAGCGCCGGCACCCCCTGCTCGCCGGGCCGCAGCTCCCTGACATGGAAGCCGCTCGGGTCCAGTCCATCGGTATGCAGCCCGATGACGCCATCGCGGGCCGTGATCGCGGCCTGCACTACGGTGACACCCGGCAACCCGCCCACATTGCGTTGCAGCAGGGCGAAGTTGGCAGGGTCGGGTTCCACGGCGATGATGCGGGCCTGGGGCCAGAGCGCCTTGAATCGCAGTGTGGCCAAGCCGATGTTGGCCCCGGCATCCACGATCACCGCAGGCGGGCGGTCCAGCTTCAGGTCGTAGCCGCCCATCAGCACCACCTCGTCGAAGATGGCCAGGTCGCTGGTGCCGGTACGCACGGTGAGCGGCCCGGCGAGCTGCGGGGTGCGGACCACCGCTGTACGCCCCTTGCCGCGCTTCTTCAGGGCCAGCACCCGCAGGCCGGTGACCGGGCCCAGGCCCATCACGTGCTCCACCAGATGCCGCAATGCCTTGGAGAGGACCATGGCGCCAAGGTAGCAGCCGCGTGCATGGCATGGTGCCACCCCGCCGCCGGTGGTTACTTTTGCGGCCCGAACGAGAACCGCCATGATCGATACCGCCGCCACCCTGAAGACCTGTGAGGAACACATGCGCAAGGCCGTGGACCACCTGGAGACCGAACTGACCAAGGTGCGTGCCGGTGCCGCAAACCCCGGCATGCTGGAGACGGTGCGCGTGGACTACTACGGCAGCATGGTGCCCCTCTCGCAGGTGGCCGCCATCAACACCGGCGATGCCCGCACGCTCTTCGTGAAGCCCTGGGAGAAGAAGATGATCGATGCCATCGAGAAGGCCATCATCGGTGCCAACCTGGGCTTCAACCCCAGCAACAACGGCGAGAGCGTCATCATCCACGTGCCCATGCTCACCGAGGAGCGCCGCAAGGGCCTGGTGAAGGCCGCCCACGCCGAGGGCGAGCACGCCAAGGTGGGCATCCGCAGCAGCCGCCAGAAGGCGATGGAAGCGATCAAGACCGCCAAGAAGGACGGCCTGCCGGAGGACACCGCCAAGGGCCTGGAGGCCGAGGTGGAGAAGCTCACCGGCATCTACAACAAGAAGGTCGAGACCCTGATCGACCTGAAGGAGAAGGACATCATGAAGGTGTGACTCCTCGGCTGCGCTCGGAGTGACACCTTCATGATGTCGGACCGGAACTGCTCAAGGCGTGGCTATGGAATGTCATTCATTCCAGTGGCGCTTTGGTGGACGCCCTCACTTTTTCCGGGAGCGCTCCGGACGATCGTGCCGCGAACTGTTCCGGCATTTGGATAGTTCGTGTAGTGATGATGTGTCGTTCATGATGAGTGCCTCCTTCTTCGGCGCAGACCAACCTTTGAGTTGCTTCTCGCGCGCTATGGCGTCCTGTATCCACTGGAACTGCTCCACATGGACCAACTTCACTGGCAGGCGTTTCGCTGTGTAGGAGTTTGGGTCCGCTCCTTCGCAATGCTCACCGAAACGCCGCTCCATGTTGTTGGTCACCCCAACATAGTAGGTACCATCGCTGCAGAGGAGCATGTATGTGAAATACAGGTGCAAGTGGGACTAAAGTAGTATCGGTCGGTCAGGTTCCGTGGGCCCGCCAGGCCGAGCGCAGCCGAGGCCTCACTGCAATTCCGGCACATCTCGATGCTACTGCGCGCCGTGAGCAGCTGGCGCCGGAAATCGTTGTAGGCATCGCTGTGCCAGAGCTCGCGGAAACTGTGCGCCTGCCTACCGGTAGGTAAGGTTCGCAGGTCGCCTAGCACATGGTGCGCGTCCTTGTCGAAGCAGCAGGGCACCACGCGGCCTTTCGAATCGTGAACTCAGGTGAAGGATACCTACCATTGTATGATCAGCCTTTCGGTGCGCTCCACATTGCCATTGCGCAGCAGCTCCACGGTATAGACGCCAGGTGCTGTACCGCGCGTGTCCCACACCACCTGGCCTTCTTCGCCGCTGGCTTGCAGGGTGTGGGTGCTGCGGCCTTGGGCATCGCGGATGCGCAGTTGCACCGGGCCGTGGTGCCCCGGCAGCGCATAGCCCAGCCACACCTGCCCCTCGCCGGGGTTGGGCCATAGCTGCAACGCGGCTTGCGGCGGCGCTTGCCCGCCCACCCCGGTGGTGAGCTCCTGCACGTTGAGCCGCGTGATGAAGCGCTGCTGCGGGTAGTTCGTGAGGCCATCGTTGTAGCCGCTGTAGGCGCCGCAGACGTACATCTGGGTGCTATCCGCATTGAATACAATGCGATGAATAGAGCCTGCCGTAAGCCCTGAGAAGGTGAATGGTCCAACACCCTGACCGCTGAATGCAGGCAGCAGCTGTCCGGTGCTGTCTATCATACAAATGCCCTTGCGCACCTGCCCGTTCACGCGCTTGAAATGACCTGTGATGATCAACGTGCCGTTCCGCCAGGCATTAATCGTGTATGCCGTTGCCCCGAACGGAGTGCTCAATCCCTCCCCAGCGGTGAATTGCGGAACGCTGAAGGTAGGGTCAAGTGTTCCATCCGGCATGAAGCGCACCAGCCTGAGCGTATCGTTCGGCGCCTCTGTGCGGCGGAAGTTTCCCGCCACATACACGCGCCCATCATCCAAGGGCAGGTAACCGAAAGCCTCGCCAGCATATACCCCCGTCCTGAAGGTGGTGTCCACGCTGCCATCGGCATTCACCCGGAAGATGCGGTCGATCTCCTGCCCATCGAACTGGTCGCACAGGCCGCTGCAGATGAACTGCCCGTTGAGCAATTCCGCGAAGCGGTACACCGCGCAGTTGCCTCCGCTGCGGTGCGTGCGGGTGGTGTCCAGGCAGCCCTCGCTGGTGAGCCAGATGAGCTGGTGTGGACCCATGAAACCCCGGATGCTATCCCGCAGGTTATGGTTCCCCGTGATCAGCACACGCCCATCGGGGTACACATGGTAGTCGCCGCCCTGCACCGAGTTGAAGTAGCGGCAGGGGGGGATGTTGGGGGAGCGAAATGAAATGTCTTGAGCACCCGAGAAGAAAACCCGTCGCGGATAACCACTCGAGCCCACATAGAACCGGTCCTGCCACTCGATCAGCTTACCGCCACCTAACGCGCTATTATTAAAGCTCACATCCCGAATGCCGCTAGGCAGGAATCTACAGAGGGTCTTATCGCTTGTCTCTCCCGGCAGCCGCATCCTGCCCGAAGCGATCAAGGTACCGTCTTCGTTGAGGAGCAGCGAGTTCACGTTCTGCTGCACCAGTTGAACCTGGAAGGTCGGATCCACCGTGAAGCTCCACTGCGCGCAGGCTGGGCCGATGGGCAGGCAAACGACGATGGCCGCCCCAAGGGCGGCCATCGTGCTTGTTATGCGCTTCGCGCGTTGCATCTAGGGTTGTATGATCAGCCTTTCGGTGCGCTCCACTTTCCCATCGCGCAATAGCTCCACGGTGTAAACGCCGGGTGCTGTGCCGCGTGTGTCCCACACCACCTGGCCTTCTTCGCCGCTGGCCTGGATGGTGTGCACCGCACGGCCGCTGGCATCGCGGATGCGCAGTTGCAAGGTAGCGGTATTGCCGGGCAAATGGAAGCTGACGGCCGCCCAGTTGTTCGCCGGGTTGGGTTGAATGCGCCCTCCCCTCACGCCCACACCGGGCTTCCCTCACTGCAATTCCGGCACATCTCGATCCCGCTGCGCGCCGTGAGCAGCTGGCGCCGGAAATCGGTGTAGGCATTGCTGTGCCACAGCTCACGGAAGCTGTGTGTGCGCAGGTCGCCCAGCACGTGGTGGGCGTCCTTGTCGAAGCAGCAGGGCACCACGCGGCCGTCCCA
>CAUJFM010000156.1 GCA_963169595.1 Bacteroidota bacterium
CAGGTGAGCGCATGCTGCTACGTTAGCAGGTCACGCCCCCCCCTCGTCGTTTCGCACAACACCCCTAGGTCCGTCACGCCGGAATTGCGCGGGGAGGGCCAGTGGGCCGAGCAATATCCGGCGTCTCTCCAATGCCCTTCGGTATGGCCTTGGGAGCAACGCCGGGTCTACTCCAGCGCCGTCCCTCCACCAACGCACTTTTCACAGGCGCACCCACGTCTTTTTCACGTCCTGCGCTCCACGCTGCACACATCACACCGATGGCGATCGCCCCGCCCAGCACAGTTCACACCCCGCAGGTCCGATACCTGTTAGGACCGGTCCTCCCGGACCGCAACCCTTAACCCTTTGCTCCGGTGTGCATCGACCCGATAGGATCCGGTCCGAGGTATCGTACCCGCGGAGGTGTGGAGCAGCTGCCGCACCCATGGGATGTGCGGCCTGCTGCCGATGCTGTCGCGGTGCGTATGTGGCGGTGGTCGCGCATGCTGGTCATAGGGTCTCCCGGCGCAATGCGTTCACCACGGCCCGGTCACCCGGCCCACCGGCCGCTGCGGCCTCCCCGGCCATGGCCAGGAAGGCCACCAGGTACTCCACCTGCCGGGCGCTGAGCGCAGCGGGTGTGGTGCGCAGATGCCGCACGATGGCGCGGTGCGCGGCGTGCCCTTCCCGGTCCGGCTGAGGCGTGGTGGCGGCGGGCGCAGGCGCTGCGGCCTTGGGACGATATGGTCGGAAGGGGCTCATTCCAGTTCCACCTTCACGATGCCCCAGCGGTAGGCGAAGATGACCAGGCCGGTCTTGCTCTTGATGTCGAAACGCTCGAAGAGGTTCTTGCGGTGGCTCTCCACGGTGCTGGGCTTCACCTCCAGCAGCTCGGCCACCTGCTCGTAGGTGTACTCGTTGGGCGAGCAGGCCAGGCGGATGAAGTCCAGCTCGCGCTCCGTGATGGACGCGAGCACCTTGGCCTGGGCGCGCTCGTAGGCGGTGCGCAGGCGCCGGTCGGGGTTGGTGACGTGCCCCTCGAAGCGCCCGTTGTCGCGCACCTGGTCCAGCGCCTCCTTGAACTCCACCAGCGACATGTGCTTCAGCAGGAAGCCGCAGGCCCCGTTGCGGATGGCGCGGATGGCGGCGCTCTCGCGGTCGTCGAAGGTGAGGGCCACGGTGCGGATGTCGGGCCGGTGGTCGTGCAGCCAGCGGATGGTGGCGTAGCCGTCCATGATGGGCATGCTCAGGTCCACGATGGCGATGTCCACATCGGTGCGGCGTTCCACCGCGCGGGTGAAGGCGAGGCCATCCTCGGCCTCCAGCACCACCTGGTAGCCCTCCAGGCGGTTCACCAGGCCCACGAGGCCGTTGCGCACCAGCGTGTGGTCATCCACCAAGGCAACACGGGTCAGGGCTTCGTTCATCGCTTGATGGTGAGGATGGTGCCTTGGCCGGGTTCGCTCACGATGGTGCAGGTGGCGCCGATGAGGGCGGCGCGGCGCCGGATGTTGGCGAGGCCCTGGCCTTCGGCGCCGACGGTGGTGTTGAAGCCGCTGCCGTTGTCGGTGATGGTGAGCCGCAGGTGCTCGCCGTTGAGCAGGGCCACGGTGATGCGGCTGGCGCGCGCATGCTTCAGCGCGTTGTTCATGGCCTCCTGGAAGATGCGGAAGAGCACCACGTGCTCATCGGGACTCACCTGGATGAGCGCATCGGTGGTGGTGAACTGCACGCTGCGGTGGCCGGGGCGGTCCAGCTGTTCGCACTCGGCGCGCAGCAGGGCCTGCAGCGGCTTGCTGCGCAGGTGGTCGGTGTTGAGGCTGGCGCTGAGGCGGCGGATCTCCTTCACGGCGCGGCCCAGCGAATCGGCCATGCGGGGCGTCACGTCGCTGTTGCCGGAGCGCTCGCGCAGCAGCTGCAGGTCCAGGCCGATGGAGGTGAGCAGCTGGCCCACATTGTCGTGCAGCTCCTCGCCCACCTTCTGCAGCGTCTGGGCCTCCGCTTCGCGTTCCACCTGGCGGATCTCGGCGGCGTGGCTGTTGGCCAGCTCGGCGAGCTCCGCACGGTGGCGGATGCGGCGCTGATGCACCACGATGAGCAGGAGGATGACGGTGCCCATCACCAGCAGCAGGATGAGCGCGGTGATGATGATGACAGTGGCGATCTCGGTGTTGTCGATCATGCGGCCGGTTGTGGTGTGGGACGTGCCCGCAGGCAGGTGATGCCCATGAGCACGAACTTGATGACGGCGAGGATGCGCAGGAACCAGAAGAGCTGGTCGGCGAGGGCGAGGTCCACGCGGAAGAAGTAGTTGGCCGAGCCGATGATGGGTGCCGAACCGCCGAAGAAGAGCAGCACGGAGAGGCAGAGCCAGAAGGGGGGGTACTGCGACAAGGGTCCGCGGTGCTCGTTCACGATGGCCCAGAGCAGGAGCAGGTAGAACGTCACGTGGAACACGGTGGCGAGCAGGAAGGCGTAGATGACGAACTGCGGGCGCGCACCGACGTGCCACATCTCCACCGCCCAGAACACGGTGAAGCCGCCGATGAGCCAGGGCGAGCGGGCGGTGCGGCCCTGGGGCCACAAGGACACCAGGCGCAGCAGCAGCACGAACTCCAGCAGGATGAAGACATTGAAGACGGCCACGTTCACGATGCCGGCCAGGCTGGTGACGATGCCGATGAACTCGGTGCCGCTGCAGATGAGCACCCACACGAACAGCAGCCGCTGCAGCGGTTCCCTGCCCCCCCGCAGCGTGAGGGCGCAGGTGCTCGCGAACAGCGCGGCCAGTCCGATGAGGGGGAGGTGCAGAATGGCGTGGAGGGTTATGGGGTGTGTTCCAAAGGTGCACCGTTCATTGCGGCACCAGCTGGTAGGAGGCGCATTTCGGCGGGCATGAGGAACCGAGATCGGCGCCATGCATGCGGAAGGGTTTGCCGGGTGTGTAGCTGTTGTCCAGCAGGTCGCGGTGGCCGGTGCCTTTGTTCGGCCGCAGGCGCAGGTGCACGGCCAGGTGGTGCTGCAGCACCTTCGCACTGTCCGGCCGCGCGATGCAGGTGAACACCGCGTGCAGCGTGCTGTCGGTATAGGGGCCGCTGTTGGCGTTGTGGAGCGGCTCCAGTTCCAGCTCCCACGGCATCACGATCGCCTGGGCGTCCGTCCCATGGGCCAGCGGCAGCAGGGCACCGCGGTCGTCCGCGCGCAGCACGTTGGCAAAGTAGGTGGAGCTCCCGCCGGCCTTGTACTGCCGGTCCGTCCGCCACCGCCCCCCCGCGTGCGGCACCAGCGTTCCGCCGGCAAGCTCGAACACGCTGTCGGGCAACTGATAGGTGAAGAGGTCGGGGGTGGCCGTGCTGTCCAGCTTCAAGCGCACCAGGCCCAGCACAAAGGCGCTGTCGCGCAGGCCGTACTCGAAGCGCACGGCGCGCAGACCCTCCATGGGCGTGATCCAGGCCTCCAGGTCGCTCCAGGCGATCTCCTGCTGCGTGGCGAAGAGCGGGCTGCCATCCAGCAGGCTGTACGCCTTGTCGAAGTCCGCCCGGTAGGTCTGGAAGGCGGCGTCCGTCAGGTGCATGGAGTCGGGCGGTGCGGCGCGCAGGGCCTTGCCCAGCGGCGCCGTTGACGCCTCGGGCCGCTGTCCCCCACCACCGCAGGCCACGCACAACACCGCCAGACCCACCAACGCCAGCAACATCACCAACCAGAATTGGCTTTCCCGCTTCCCCGACCGTGTGTTCAACATGGTGCGCATCTTCTGGCCCCAAAAGAACTTTTCTGCTCCATTGCCTTTCTCCCGGTTTTCCGGGAGGGAACGAGTTGCACAGGAAGAAAGTGTGTTGTATACGCGCACCTGCGCAATGGTCCACATCAACGCAGGAGCCTGCCTGCCGAACGCACAGGGGCCTGCCGTGCGCGGGGACTGTCACATGGCCTTGGGAGGGACGCTGGGTCCAACCGGTGAACTTCCCCTGCGCGCCTGCGGCCTCCGGTCCTTCCATCCCCACCATCTGCGCCACCCGCCTACCGGCCGGCAGGTCTGCGGCTGCATTCCTCCCATCCCCTCTGCGCTGCATTCCTCCCGTCCCAACCATCCCCAACTCTCCGCGCCCTCCGCGCCTCCGCGTGAAGCTCTACTCCTCCCGACCCACCCATCCCCGCATCCTGCATTTTATCTGCGCCACTGCGCCTTCGCGAAGCCTCCGGGCGCCTGCGCCAGAGCGCTTCGGCGTCGGCGCGCGAAGCAAGGTCTGCGGCTGCATTCCTCCCATCCCCTCTGCGCTGCATTCCTCCCGTCCCAACCATCCCCAACTCTCCGCGCCCTCCGCGCCTCCGCGTGAAGCTCTACTCCTCCCGACCCTCCCATCCCCGCATCCTGCATTTTATCTGCGCCACTGCGCCTTCGCGAAGCCTCCGGGCGCCTGCGCCAGAGCGCTTCGGCGTCGGCGCGCGAAGCAAGGTCTGCGGCTGCATTCCTCCCAACCCCTCTGCGGCTGCATGCATCCATCCCACCCATCCACGCCTCTCCCATCCGCAACCCTACCCCAACAACGACATCCTCCCCTGCCGCCGCTGCTCCTCCACGCGCGCCAACAGCGCAGGCCGTGCCACTTCCGCCGCGTGCGCCGCATCCCGCGCATGCACGAAGAGCAGATAGCCCTCCTGCTGCATCCTGCAGCCACGCGACACGCGCCGCACAGGACGGGTGCCCACCAGCAGGTCATCCGGGTACCCCTCCAGATCGTACGCCGGCAGGTGCAGGGCGTTCACCACCGGGCCCGGGGTGCCATCGCGGTGCATGGACACCCGCCACAGCTGCAGCCCGCATTCCACTGAGGGACGCAGGGCATCCAGCAACCCGCGATGCTCGTCCTTCTGTTCGATGCGCCGAACCTCATCCACATAGTACCAGGGCCGCGTGTAGGCCTTTGCGGGGCGCGTGCAGGTCTCCCGGTCGAAGGCCACCCGTAAGAGCAGCGGCCGCCCTTCGCGACGCCAGCGGAACATGTCGATCTCCGCCGCGTAGAGCTCCACCGGCCACACGCTCCACCCCTGCAGCCCATAGAGATCCAGCGCCCCATGGGCCAGTGCCTCGGTGCTGAAGCAGGGGATGCCGTGCTCGGGATCGGCCGTGGGCCCATGCAGGGCGTAGATGATCATGGCGGGCCCTGAAGGTAGCACCGTGGGATCAGTGCCGCAGGGGCATCCACCGGCCGTAGGTGAGCGAACGCCACGCCCACTCGAAGGGCCCGAAGCGGAAGCGCGCCAGCCACCAGCGGCTCCACACCACCTGCGCCACGAACACCGCCAGGGCGAGGGCCTCGAACTGCACCGCGCTCACCCGCATGCCCAGACCCAGCCCCACCCCGTTGAAGAGCAGCAGGGCGATCAGGGTCTGCAGCAGGTAGTTGGTGAGCGCCATGCGGCCCATGGGCGCCAGCACTGCCAGGCGCTTCTGCCAGGACCCACGGAGCCACAGCAGCGCGAAACCACTGGCGTAGGCCACGGCCATGGGCACCACGCTGAGGGCATAGCCCACGGTGCGCCACAGGCTGGCCGGATCGGGTGGGTAGCCCACATGATCCTCCGCCCACGTGTTGAGCACCGCGCCGGGCAGGCCCACCGCGAAGCCCAGCACGCACAGGCGCTTCAACAGCGTGCGGTGCTGCGCCGGATCGGCGAAGAGCCGGCGGCGTGCCACCCACAGGCCCAGCAGGAAGAGCCCCAGCACCTTGGGCGCGCGGTTGCTCTCCACCAGATGCACCAAGCGGAACGACCATCCGTGCGCGTTGGCCGCCATCAGCTCAGGCCAGCCGCCATCGGCCGCGGCCATCAGCGCAGGCACGGTGGGGCCGCCCAAGGCCTCCTCGCGGGACTCGTGCAGCGCCAGTGCGGGCATCACGGGATCGAACGCACCATGTGTGAGCACCACGGCCGCATCGATGGCGATGGGACTCAAGATGAGGGCCACGGCGGTGCCCAGCAGCGCACGCTGGCCCAGCCCGCGGAAGAGCGGCAGCACCAGGCCCAGCAGCGCGTAGAGGAAGAGGATGTCGCCGGGCCACAGGTAGCGCAGGTGCAGCCAGCCCACCACCAGCAGGATGACCATGCGGCGGTAGAAGCGCCAAAGTCCATCGGCGCCCTTGTCCAGGAAGAAGCCGAAGCCGATGCCGAAGAGCAGGGAGAAGATGGAGTAGAAGCGCCCATCGATGAGGAAGGCATGGAAGGCCCCGAACACCTCGTCCAGGAAGGATCCCGGCAGTGCCTGCTGCGCCTCGGGCGACAGGAAGATCCAGTACGAGAGCACCGCGTAGTTGCTCCACACCACGCCGAAGAGGGCGAAGCCGCGGAGCGCGTCAAGCAGGTCCGTGCGCTGGGTGGTGGGGGCGCTCATGCCACCAAGGTCCGATTTTCAGCAGCGCGCCCCACCGAAGCGGGGACCGGGCGTGAGCACCACCTGCGGCGCCTACCGCCCGGCCAGCCGCGCATAGACCGCGCTGTCCATGTAGCGGCCCTCCGCAAAGTAGTTCTCGCGGTGGATG
>CAUJFM010000157.1 GCA_963169595.1 Bacteroidota bacterium
ACCAAGGTGTACCAGCGCCCCGGCGTGGGTCCTTACGTGGACGTGAACATGGCGCTGCTGGGCGGCACCATGGTGCTGAAGGCGAACGAGCGCGGCTTCGTGCAGCCCAAGGTGGAGGTGCTCACGCTGGTGGAACAGGGAGGGGCCATCAAGGCCTTCGCCAAAACGCTGGTGCTGGGCCAGGAACGCACCGACACCCTGGCCACGGACGTGGTGCACCGCGAATCGTTCGAGCTGGCCCCGGGCAGCTACGCGCTCTCCATCGAGATCCGCGACCAGAACAACGGCGACACCACCGCCACCCGCTACGACGCCCCCCTTACCGTGGGTGAACTGCCCCCCGGTCTGGACATCTCCGAGGTGCTACTGGCCGAGCGTATCGAACGTTCCGAGGAAGGCCGCACCGGCAAGTACGGGTACGACCCCGTGCCCCTGCTCTCCGACTACTACCCCAGCAGCATCCGTTCCCTGGAGTTCTATGCTGAGGTGTACAACAGCGACCGCTACTTCGGCACGGACAGCGCCTACCTCCTCACCTACCAGATCGAGAGCTACGAGAAACGCCAGGTGGTGGGCGCCTACAAGCGGAACATCCGCGCCAAGGGCCGTCCGGTGGAGCCGGTGATCGCGGCCTTCGACATCGGCGACCTGCCCTCGGGCAACTACCTGCTGGCCATTGAGGTGCGCAACCGCAGCGGCGAGCTGATGGCCCGGCGCGAACAGCTGGTGCAGCGCAACAATCCGGTGAGCTACAACTACGACCTGCAGGCCATGGACCGGATGGACATCAGCAACACCTTCGCCGGGGCCTTCACCGACCGCGATTCGCTCGCCGAGCATATCCACAGCATGCGCCCGATCGCCGACCCGCTGGAGCGCAAGATCATCGACGACCGCTGGAAGGACAAGGACATGGACCTGATGAAGCGCTTCTTCTACAGCTTCTGGGCCAACCGCAGCGCCGACCCCGAGCAGGCCTGGCGCGCCTACCGGGAGGAGGTGATCAAGGTGAACAAGCTCTTCGCCTGCCGCAACCGCAAGGGCTACGAGACCGACCGCGGCTACATCTACCTGAAGTACGGTGCCCCCAACACCATGATGGACCGGCTCAACGAGACCGGCACCCTGCCCTACAGCATCTGGCATTACTACCGCGTGGGCCGCTACAGCGACCGCCGCTTCGTGTTCTACCTGCCCGACCTGGTGACCAACTGCTTCGAGCTGCTGCACAGCGAGATGCCCGGCGAGATCCAGAACCCGCAGTGGAACCAGATCCTGCATGCGAAGACGGTGCCCGTGATGGGCGTGCAGACCCGGGACCCGAACACCACCGAGAGCGACCGTGTCCGGGAGTTCTTCAACACCCCGCGCTGATCCGCATTGCGTGAGCGCGCATCTTTGCGCCTTCACGTCCCCATGCGCACAGCGGTCGTCATCCTCAACTGGAACGGCCGGCACTGGTTGGAGCGGTTCCTGCCCGGTGTCGTGGAACGCTCATCGGGTGCCGACATCGTGGTGGCCGACAACGGCAGCACCGATGGTTCGGTGGAATGGCTGATGACGCACCAGCCCGGCGTGCGCTGCATCCGCCTGGAGCGCAACCTGGGCTTCGCCGGAGGCTACAATGAGGCCCTGCGCCAGGTGGATGCCGACCGCTACGTGCTGCTGAACTCCGATGTGGAGGTATCCCCGGGCTGGGTGGACCACCTGAACGCCTACCTGGACAAGCACCCCGACATGGCCGCGTGCCAGCCCAAGGTGCTGGACCAGGCGCACCCGGACCGCTTCGAGCACGCCGGTGCGGCGGGGGGCTACATCGACCGCAACGGGTATCCCTTCTGCCGCGGCCGCATCTTCGAGATCACCGAGCAGGACCACGGCCAGTACAACGATGAGCGCGAGGTCTTCTGGGCCACGGGCGCCTGCCTGCTGATCCGCGCGGAGGCCTTCCATGCCGTGGGCGGCTTCGATGCGGACCTGTTCGCGCACATGGAGGAGATCGACCTGTGCTGGCGGCTGCGGCGCGCGGGCTGGCGCATCGGCTACACCTCCGCCGCCGTGGTGCACCACGTGGGCGGTGGCGCCCTGGGCTACGGCTCACCGCGCAAGACCTACCTCAACTTCCGCAACAGCCTCATCGTGCTCACCCGCAATCTGCACCTGCGGCTGTGGTGGGCACATGTGCTGCGCCGGCTGCTGCTGGATGGGTTCGCTGCGGTGAAGTTCCTGCTGGAGGGCCATGGTCGCCATTCGTGGCAGGTGGTGCGCGCCCACTGGCACTACTTCGCGCGCCTACCCCGCCTGGTGCGCGAGCGGCAGGTCAGCTTCACGCACCATCGCTCACCCGACCTCACGGGCTTCTACCACCGCAGCATCGCCTACGACCGCTTCATCCTCGGCCACAAGCACTTCGATCAGCTCGATGCCTCGGCCTTCGAGGGGCCCACGCCGAGCAGGTGAAGCACGGCCAGCCGGTAGCCATCCGCACCCAGGCCCATGATGGAACCCCGGCACACCGCTCCAGTGAGCGACACATGGCGGAAGGGTTCACGCGCCAGCAGGTTGGTCAGGTGCACCTCCACCACCGGCGTGCGCACGGCAGCGATGGCATCGCGCAGCGCCACCGAGGTGTGCGTGTAGCCCCCGGCGTTCAGCACCACCCCATCGTAGCGGCCATCGGCCTGTTGCACGGCCGTGACCAGTTCCCCTTCCAGGTTGCTCTGCAGGTGGTCGATGGTGTGGCCGGGGAAGGCGGCGCGCAGGTCGTGGATCACCTCGTCCAGCGTGCGGTGCCCGTAGCGCTCGGGCTCACGGGTGCCCAGCAGGTTCAGGTTGGGACCATTGAGGACGAGGAGACGGGCCATGGGGTGCGGGTTGGTGTGCAAAGATGGG
>CAUJFM010000158.1 GCA_963169595.1 Bacteroidota bacterium
CACCAGCAGCCAGGTCATGATGGCCACGATGACCACCGCCGGCAGATTGACGATGGCCCCGGTGGCATGCCAGCCGCTGGCATCATGCACGAAGGGGGCCGAGGTGAGCGCCACGGGCAGATGGATGCCGAAGCCCTCCAGAAAGCTCACCATGTAGCCGCTCCAACCCACGGCCACCGTGCTGGCCCCGAAGAGGTATTCCAGGATCAGGTCCCAGCCGATGATCCAGGCCAGGAACTCGCCCAATGTGGCATAGGAGTATGAATACGCACTGCCACTGATGGGAAGCATGGAGGCGAACTCGGCATAGCACAGGCCGGCGAAGAGGCAGCCAAGGCCCGATACGATGAACGAGATGGTGAGCGCGGGGCCGGCGTGGTTGGCCGCTGCCGTGCCCGTGAGCACGAAGATGCCGGTGCCGATGATGGCGCCGATCCCCAAGGCCACCAGGTTCGTGGCCGTGAGCGTGCGCTTCAGCGTGTGCTCACCCTCGGCCTCGCCGGAGTTCAGGAGCTGTTCCACCGATTTGGTGGCAAAGAGCTTGTTCGCCATGGATCATATTAGAGGATGCGGCGCCAAGATGGGGCTTTGCCCGCACAACGCCAAGCCGTACCATGGGTTCTTCCGGCCGGATCCAGCAGGGGTGTGCATCAGGTTGTGCCGGACATGGGTACTTTGGGGCCCGCATGCGCCTCGACGAGACCCGGATCCTGCGTTCGTTCAGCACACGGCGCGTGCTCATCCCCGTGCTCATCGGGCTTGGGTTCACCGGCTTCCTCATCTGGCGCAACGCCGATTGGGAGGCACTGGACGGCGTGTATTGGACCTGGCGCACCACCTTCTGGATGTTGCTGGCCGCCCTGAGCGTGGTGGTGCGCGACTATGCCTACATGGTGCGCATCCGGCTGCTCACCGATCGGGAGCTCACCTGGGGGCGCAGCTTCGTGGTGATCATGCTCTGGGAGTTCGCCTCGGCCCTGGCCCCGGGCGTCATCGGTGGCGGCTTCCTCTTCGCCATCCTCATCCTCACCCGCGAGGGCATCGAGGCCGGCAAGAGCATCACCATCATCACCTTCACCTCCTTCCTGGACGGCATCTTCCTGGCCGTGATGGCCCCCTTGATGTACTTCATCGTGGGGCGCGATGCGCTCTTCGCCGGGCTGGACACCGGCAGCGGGCCGTGGGACACCGGCTTCTTCGTGTGGTTCTGGACCGTGTACTTCGGCATCCTGGCCTACAAGCTGTTCGTGGGCTATGCGCTCTTCGTGAACCCCGTGTTCGTGAAGCGGGCGCTGGTGGGCATCTTCTCCGCCCCCCTGCTCCGCCGCTGGCGCCGCCAGATGGTGACCACCGGCGACCAGCTGATCACCGCGGCAAAAGGCCTGAAGCGCAAGGGCTGGAGCTATTGGTGGCCCGCGCTCGTGGCCACCTTCGCCTCGTGGACCGCCCGTTATACCATCGTCAACTGCATCCTGCACGCCTTCCATCCGAGCGCCGGGCTCAATGATGCGGTGATCTACGGCAAGCAGGTGGTCATGGGCATCATCATCCTGCTCAGCCCCACCCCGGGCGGCAGCGGGCTGGCCGAGTTCATCTTCCACGACTTCCTCGGCATGTTCATCGCCACCGGCCTGGCCCCCGCCCTGGCCCTGCTGTGGCGTCTGATGAGCTACTACCCGTATATCGTGATCGGCATCATCATCCTGCCCCGCTGGATCCGCCGCCGCATCATCGCCGATGTGCAGGCCGGCTCCTGAACGGCACATCCTACTACTTTCACCCGCCAACGAACCGGCCATCCCCATGGGACGATCACTTCCCCGCGCACTGGTCACCGCCGCCCTGCTGCTGCCGCTCGCGGCCATGGCCCAGAGCGGCCCCGCCCCCCTCACCGGCTTCACGCTCACCAGCCTGCTGCGCGGCCTGCTCGGCATGGCCGTGATCGTGGCGATCGCCTGGATGTTCAGCGCCAAGCGAAAGCAGGTGGACTGGAAGGTGGTGGGCATTGGCATCGCCTTCCAATTGGTGATGGCGCTGCTCATCCTCTACGTGCCGCCCGTGCAGTACGCCTTCGAGTTCGTGGGCAAGCTGTTCGTGAAGGTGCTCGACTTCACCCGCGTCGGCAGCGAGTTCCTGTTCCGGGACCTGATGAACGTGAAGAGCACGGGCTTCATCTTCGCCCTGCAGATCCTCCCCACCATCATCTTCTTCAGTGCGCTCACCAGCGTGCTCTTCTACCTCGGCATCATCCAGAAGGTGGTGTATGCCCTGGCCTGGGCGTTGAACCGGTCCATGCGCCTCAGCGGGGCCGAAAGTCTGAGCACGGCGGGCAACATCTTCCTGGGCCAGACCGAAGCCCCACTGATGGTGAAGGCCTACCTGGACAAGATGAACCGCTCGGAGATCTTCCTGGTGATGACCGCCGGCATGGCCACGGTGGCGGGTGGTGTGCTCGCGGCCTATGTGGGCTTCCTGGGCGGTGACGACCCCGTGATGCGCCTCTTCTTCGCCAAGCACCTGCTCACCGCCAGCGTGATGGCCGCACCCGGTGCGGTGGTGGTGGCCAAGATCCTCTTCCCCCAGACCGAACCCATCGAGCAGAAGCTGGAGGTGAGCATGGAGCAGGTGGGCACCAATTTCCTGGATGCCATGAGCAACGGCACCACCGAAGGCCTGAAGCTTGCGGCCAATGTGGGCGCCATGCTGCTGGTGTTCTTCGCCTTCATCGCCATGTTCAACTACGCCTTCCTCAAACTGGGCGATACCATCGGCATCAACGCCTGGGTGGTGGAGGTGTCCCATGGGCGCTTCACGGGGCTGTCGCTGGAGTTCATCCTGGGCTACCTCTTCGCCCCCATCATGTGGCTCATCGGCGTGGCCGCGGAGGACATCACCCTCACCGGGCAACTTGTGGGGCAGAAGCTCATCGCCAGTGAATTCGTGGGGTATGAAAGCCTGTCGCGCATGAAGACCGAAGGGGTCTTCGCCTACCAGCGCAGCATTGTGATGGCCACCTACATGCTCTGCGGCTTCGCCAACTTCGCCAGCATCGGCATCCAGATCGGCGGCATTGGCTCGCTGGCCCCGAGCAAACGGGCGTGGCTCAGCGAGTTCGGTTTCCGGGCCTTGCTCGGCGGCACCCTGGCCAGCCTGCTCAGCGCCACGATCGTGGGCATGTTCGTGTAGCGCCACCGCACATGGTGAAGCGGACGCTGATCATCCTGATCGCAGCGGTCGTGATGGGCCTCGCCGCATGGTGGCTCTGGACCGCTCGCCCAGCAAAGTTGCTTCGCCACATCCCCCACACCCCGGGCGCTGCCATCGACTCCCTGCACGGCGTAAAGGTGCACCACAACGGGGGCATGGGCGCCGTGCACGGACGGCATGTGGTGGATGGCTACAACGTGGGGCTGCGCTACCAATGTGTGGAGTTCGTGAAGCGCTATTACCTGGAGCACTACGACCACCGCATGCCCAACAGCTATGGCCATGCCAAGGACTTCTTCGACACCACGCTGACCGACGGTGCGCTGAACCCGGACCGCGGCCTGCTGCAGTTCACCAACCCCAGTGCCACAAGGCCCGCCGCAGGCGACCTGGTAGTGCTGGGTCCTTGGCGCGGCAACCCCTATGGCCACGTGGCCATCGTGAGCCGGGTGGCGCATGGCGAG
>CAUJFM010000159.1 GCA_963169595.1 Bacteroidota bacterium
TGCGGCGGAGATCGTGGCCGGGCACAACATCGTTAAGCACGATGCGCCCTTTCTCCGGAAGAAGCTGAAGCGCGAGGTGTTCGCCGGAAAGCGGTTCGTGGACACGCTCTTTTGGTCGGCGCTGTTGTTCCCGGAGAAGCCTTACCACAAGCTGGTCAAGGGCTATCACCTGATCAACGATGAGGTGAACAATCCGCTGAGCGATGCGATCCTGTGCCGCCAGTTGCTCCAAGAGGAGCTCGGTGCATTCCAGCAATTGCCCGGAGCGCTTCGGCAGATCCTTCATGCGTTGTTGGCCAACTCGCCCGGCTATGATGGGCTCTTCCGCCTTGTTGGTACATCCCAACAGAACGACGACGCGATCACCGCGATCCGCTCCTTCTTCGGCGATCAGCTCTGCGCGCATGCGGAACTGGATGGGTTCATCCGTGAACATCCCGAGGCCCTGGCCCATGCGCTGGTACTGATCCGCACCGTCGAGAACGCCTCCGTTCTTCCGCCGTGGGTTGTCCACACCTATCCGGTGATCCGCGAGATCATGGACCGGCTGCGATTTGCACACTGCGGCAACGCGGATTGTGCCTACTGCTCCAAATCCCTCGACCCGCACCAAGCGCTGCGCGAGTTCTTCGGCTACGATGCGTTCCGCACCTTCGATCAAGAGACCGGCATAGGCATCCAGGAGCGGTCCGTGCGGCATGCGCTGGCGGGCGGATCCTTGCTCACGGTGTTCCCCACGGGCGGTGGCAAGTCGCTCACCTTTCAATTGCCCGCCTTGATGCAGGGCGACACCATGCGCGCGCTCACCGTGGTGATCTCGCCCCTGGTGAGCTTGATGAAGGACCAGGTGGACGTGCTCGAAGAGCGCCACCACATCGTGAAGGCCGTCCACCTGAGCGGCCTGCTCTCGCCCTTGGAACGGGAACAGGTGATCGAGCGTGTGGAGGATGGCGGTGCGCACCTGCTGTACGTGGCCCCGGAAAGCCTGCGCAGTCCCACGCTGATGAAGTTGCTCATCGGGCGTTCCATCGCACGTTTCGTGATCGACGAGGCCCACTGCTTCTCCGAGTGGGGCCAGGACTTCCGCGTGGACTACCTCTACATCGCGGAGTTCATCAAGAAGCTGCAGCACGAGAAGGGCGACACTTCACCGCTGCCCGTTTCGTGTTTCACGGCCACGGCCAAGCCGCAGGTTCGTGCCGACATTCTCCGGTATTTCCGCGAACGGCTCGGCGTGGAGCTGGAGCCCTTTGTGAGCGAGGCACGGCGAGAGAACCTGATGTACGAGGTGATCCCCGTGGAAAGTCCGGACCGCAAGATGGCCAGCCTGCTGCCCTTGCTGGAGCGCTGTGAGAAGCCGGCCATCATCTACGTATCGCGCACCAAGCGCGTGGAGGAACTGGTGAAGCTGATCACCGAGGCCGGCTTCGAGGCCACGGGCTTCCATGGCAAGATGGAGCGCGACACCAAGTTGAAGAACCAGCGCGCGTTCATGGAGGGTGAAGTGCCCATCATGGTAGCCACCTCGGCCTTCGGCATGGGCGTGGACAAGGAGGATGTGCGCACGGTGATCCACTTCAACATCTCCGCATCGCTGGAGAGCTACGTGCAGGAGGCGGGGCGCGCGGGCCGCAAGCCGACGATCCAGGCCAAGTGCTACGTGCTGTACCACGAGGAGGACCTGAGCAAGCACTTCCAGTTGTTGCAGCGTACGAAGCTCAACCAGAAGGAGATCGCCGAGGTGTGGAACGCGGTGAAGAGCCTCACGAAATTCCGCAAGAAGATCAGCCAGAGCGCGTTGGAGATCGCCAAGCGGGCAGGCTGGGAGACCGAGGTGCGCGACCTGGAGAACAGGGTCACCGCCTCGCTGGCGGCCTTGGAGGACCAGGGCTTCTTGAAACGCGAACTGAACTCGCCGCGCCTCTTCGCCAACAGTATCCTCGTCCGCGACCTGGACAAGGCCATCGCGCGCGTGCAGGCCAGCGGCGAGCTCACCGAACAACAGAAGCAGGACTGCGCGCGGGTGCTGCAACGCATCCGCAAGGAGGACGAATGCCGCGTGGACTACCTGGCCGACACGCTGCAACTCACCATGCAACGTGCGCAGGAGACCATCGACCTGCTGCGCGGGCTGAAGATCCTCGGCGACACCAAGGACCTGGGCGCCTTCATGAACCTGCTGGGGCGTTCACCGAAGTCCACCCGACGCATGTTGGTCAACGCCATGGCCGTGGAGAAGGAACTGGCCAAGCTCCTCACGGAACCGGAGCAGCGCGTGGGCACCCGCGAACTGAACCAACGGATGCTGGATGCCGGGATCAGCGGCACCAGTGAGGACCTGGTGAAGCGGGTGCTCCTGTACTGGGAACTGCGCGGCCACCTGAAGAAGAAGCGCGTGGACCGCGAGAACGCGGTCTTGCACCTCCGCATGAAGATCGATCCGGCGGAACTGCGCGCGAACGTGGAAGCGCGGCATGCCCTCTCCGCTGCGGCCTTGGACCGTCTGGAACGGATCGCGGAAGGAGCAACCGAAAAGCCGGAGAACAAGGAGGAGGCGCGCGTGGAGTTCTCCCTGATCGGCTTGCAGGATGAGTTGGCCGGTGGCCTGTTCGGCGGTAAACCCGAGCTCACCGCTTTGCGCGATACGTTGCTGTACATGGACCGCATGGGCGCCTTGAAGCTGGAAGGCGGCTTCATGGTCACCTACAAACGATTGAACATCACCCGCACCGATGAGAGCTTCACCAAACGCTACGAACGCTTCGACAAGACCGACTACCAGAAGCTGCTCACCTTCTACCAGAACAAGACCCAGCAGATCCACATCGTGGGCGAGTACGCCCGCAAACGCGCGCAGGACTACCGCAGCGCGCTGGCCTTCGTGGACGACTACTTCCGGATGGACTACGGCGCCTTCATCCGCAAGCACTTCCCCAAGCGCGTCACCGAGATCTCCCGCACGCTCACCGCAGCGCGCTTCAGACAGCTCTTCGGTGAACTGAGCACCGCGCAGACCGACATCGTGAACGACAAGGCCGAGCACATCCTCGTGGCCGCCGGGCCGGGCAGCGGCAAGACCCGCGTGCTCGTCCACAAGATCGCGAGCCTGCTGCTGATGGAGGACGTGAAGCCCGAGCAGTTCCTGATGCTCACCTTCAGCAAGGCCGCCGCGCTGGAGTTCCGCAGCCGCGTGCATGCGCTCGTGCCCGAGTACGCCGGCCTCATCAAGGTGGCCACCTTCCACGGCCTCTGCTTCGAACTGCTGGGCCAGCTCGGCGACCTGGAGAAGAGCGACCAGGTGATCGACCGCACCATTGCCGCCATCGACAGCGGGGAGGTCGACATCACCGGCATCACCAACAAGAGCGTGCTCGTGCTGGACGAGTTCCAGGACGTGGGCCCGGGCCAATGGCGCCTGATCGGCAAGATCAAGGAACAGGTGCCCGGCCTGCGCGTGGTGGCCGTGGGCGATGATGACCAGTGCATCTTCGGGTTCGCGGGTGCCGATGCCGGGCACATGGCGCGATTCCGCGACCAGTACCAGGCGAGCACGCACCAATTGCTCACGAACTACCGGAGCGATACGGGCCTTGTTGATCTCTTCAACGCGATCGCCGAGCGCATTCCCGGACGGATGAAGCGGGGCCAATTGCTACAGGCCCATTCCAAGGCAGTGGGACAAGCCATGTTGGTTACGCATTCAGGTGCGAACCACCTCACCGCATCGATCGAGGAGATCGCCGCAGCGGGGCACGAGGGCACCACCGCGCTGCTCACGAAGACCAATGAGGAAGCCTTTCTGGCGATGACGATGTTGAGGGAACGCGGAATCAAGGCCCGGTTCGTCAGTGGTGCCGATCGCCGGAGCGATCCCAGCAATTTTGCGCTGAGCATGTTGCGCGAGATCCGGCTCTTCGGGTCGTTGCTGGTCAAGGAACATCCCGGCCCCGGATCGATACCGCGCAAAGCGTGGGATCGTGCGAGAGAGGCCCACGCCACCAGGCTCGCCAACAACCCGCTGCGTGAGGATTGCGCCGACGTGATCCGCCTCTTCGAGGAACGTGTGCCGGTCCACCGGAACATCACTGAATGGAACGCCTTCACGCGCGAGATCCGCCTGAGCCACGCCGTGCGGCCTGAGCAGGGCGTGGTCTTCGTCTCCACCATGCACAAGGCCAAGGGCAAGGAGTTCGACCATGTGTACCTGCACCTGGACCGGTTCCACCTGCGCGACGCAACGGACCTGCGGCTCTTCTATGTGGCCTGCACACGGGCGAAGAACAAGCTGGGCATCCACACCAACACATCCGAGCTTACCCTGCTGAACTTGCCGTTCACGGAGGCAAGGACGGACGAGCGCACATGGCCATTGACCGATACCATCGAGTGCCTTGTCAGCCTGGGTGATGTGTACCTCGACGCGCAGAAGGAAAAGCAGGAGCTGATCAGAACGGTGAAGACCGGTGATGCGCTGGTGACCGATGAAACGCAGTTCCCGAAGAACATCGCGCCGGGCCTCGCCACGCCGGACGGCCGGAACCTGATCATCTACTCCACGACTTTCCAACGGGAAGTGCTGGGGCGTTGGAACGGAATGGGCTACTCCGTTGCCGACGGCAGCATCGCCTACCTGGTCAACTGGTACTGCGAGAAGGACGGGCGCACGTATGAGGTGGCGCTGCCGAAGATCAGGTTGAGGAAGGGGTGAGCGAACCTGGTGGTTATGTGTCTTTCGCTTGCACCATCTTCCTGCGAGCGAAAACCCGATCGAGCAGATCTCCGAAAGGCCCCTTCTCGTCGTTGCTCCTCTTATCGAGCGTCTCGCTTGGGTTCTTACCCCCACCTTCAACCATCGTGCGGAGAAGCAGTTCGCGGAGTTCAACATCGATGCCCTCCTCTTCCAGCTTCTCCACCTCTTGGCGGAATCCAACGTAGGTCTGTGCTTGGGACTGGCGGTGCGCGTATTCCTGCTGGAGGCGAATGTTCTGGCTCAGCTTCTTCCCTGTGTAGGCCCCAAGCCAGATGGCAAAGCCTACGATAGGCAAACGGCTCAACAACTTGCGGAATGCTTCCTCCAGTGTGGCTGGATCATTTCCCAAGTGATTGACACCAAACCAGATCATGAACACCATTGTCCCAACAAAACCAGCCGCCCAAAGGATGATAGGCCAGTTATAGCCCTTCTTCTGATCGGCGTAAGCCTTAGCCAGGCCAACGGCAGCAGCCCCTGGTAGCAACGACTTGATCTCATTGCGCAAAGCCTCGCTCTGCTTCTTCCAGTCGTCCAGCGACATGCGCATACTATCCCTTAGTGCCAAGAATTCCTTCTTCAGCCCATCCTTCTTCTTCTCCTCTGAGCCAAACACATCCTCGCGGTACTGTGAGAGGGAGCTATGCCACGCCGCAGCCTCCGTATTGCGCTTGTCGATTTCCGAATGGGCAGCTTCGATCTGATCCTTGTAGCCCTCTGTTCCTTCCGCCTCGTCGCCGAACAATGCCTTCTCAAACTCGGTGATCGCGGCATCGCGTTCTTCAATTCCATTGGTGAACGACTGGGCGGTAGCGATCAGACTTTCAACTGATTTCTTGAGCGATGGACTATCCGACGTGCCCAAAAGCAGATCGGTGCGGTACGCTTCAATGTCCTTCGTGATCTCCTTGAAGTCCTTACGCAGTTCGTTCCCAAAACGCTTGATGTAGCGCTTGTGGCCATCCTTGAGATCATCAAGCTCTGAATGGTCCTTGCCGTTCGTCGATGTGTTGTCCATGATACGTGCAGGTCAAGCAGTTCGATGTGATTTCTTGCGCGTGCTCTTCTTCGCCTTCCGCGTTGCCACTAGCTCGGCCTTCTGCTTAAAGAGGTCGGTGATGTCGATGGCAGGAAGGGTGTAGGCACCGAGAATGGAAGACGCCGTGAGTTCGGTGATGTGCGCGCGCAATCGGTTGATCATGATGTTCACCGTGGAATAGTAGGCCATGTTCTGAAGCTTGTCCTTCTCCAGCACATCCTCGTCTTGGATCGAGAAGCGACCAACGCCTTCAACGAGCACCCTGTACCCTGTCTTGATCGGTTCCTCCCAGTTCACATGCACCTTGGCGAACACCTGCCACTCACCATTCTCTTCCTTGTTAACTCGGAAGTCGACGTCAATGATGTAGTCACGGAATACCTCAGCCGGAATGATCTGGGCAGGAGCGTCCTTTGGAGCGTCCGTCAACTGGAAGTAGCTCTGGAGCAGGATGTAGCTGTTCCATTGCAACGGGGATAGTTTGGCGATCATGATGCTGCGCTTTCGTAGTAGTGCACTTTCGGAGCAGGATCATTCTTCGCGGCATCAAATCCGCCGCCTACCTTGAACCAGGCCTGCATGTAGTTCTCCTCGACCACTTCGGGGTAGTTGAACTCACCCATGGCGAGACGTCCTTCAGTATCCAAGGCCTGCACCTCGAAACGAACACCGAGGACTCGCTGAAGTTGAGCCTTGTGATAGTCACTGACCGGACGGTCGCCTCGAAAGAGCTGGGTGAGGAAGCTGGCAGAGACTTTCATCTTCTCGGCCAGCTCCTTTCTGAGCATGCCCCGTTCATCCATGATGCGCTGGGCTTCGCTCAGGTAGGTATGGCCGATCGCGAGCGCTTCCATCTCCAGCAATTCCTCCTCGCTGAAGTCGTTCAGCACTTTGACGAACGCGGCCTTCACGGCCTTGGGGTCTTTGAGGTTCTTAGGGCTCATGGATCCTGGTGTATTCGTAGGTGGCTACCCTGCGGATGACTTCTTTCTCGCGGTGACTGTTCTTCTGGCTGCTCTTGTGTTCGATGACCTCGCACGCGATCACGACGAAGTACTTCCCCCTCACATACACTTCCCGACAGTAGATGCGTGCATTCTCGGCACCCTTCAACAGCTTCATGGCCATCACGCCTTCGCATCCTTTCTCGATGTCTTCCTTGTCGTAGAGTTCTGGTGTTCGGTGTCCTTGGAGGATCAACTGGGTTATGTACTTGAACTTCTTCTTGATCCTGGGATTCGACTCGATGAACTCCAAGATCTCCTCTGCCAGCGCATCATCCACCGCCACACACCGCTTCCCGTCGAGGGATCGGACGATGATGGTAGCCGTGCGTTTCATGGGCGAAATTAAGCAATAGCTTAAGCGAAGATGTAAAAATTTTCAGAACTCGTCGAGCAGTGTCACTGACGGAATGCTCGTCAAGGCGCCAAAGGCAATTTACCCGGGCCTCGGAAACGACCAACCGGTATGGGTTGGATGGGGTTCCGCGTGAGGGGCAGCAGCGGCAGCCGACCGCTGGACCTGCGTTGGTGCGGCCCGTGCGAGGAGGCTGCGACGCAGGAGCAGACCCCGGAGCCGGGGCCGCACCCGCAGGGACGAGGGCGCTACAGCGAATGACCCGACCCGGCCGATCCGGAGCGAAGGCCTTGCGCAGCGAAGGGATGGGCCGGGGCACGCCCCGATACAAACATTCCCCACTTTCCTGTAACGCCCTCTCCTGTGCAGGGCCCTTGCTTTGCATCATCAAACGGACGCACCATGAGAACTTTCCTCACCACCATTGCCGCTCTGCTCCTGGGCGCATTGACCAGCAGCACGGCGCAGGTACGCCACGCCAGCACCATCACCGTTCGTGTGGACGGCGACTGCCCCATGTGCGAGAAGACCATCGAGAAGGCCGCCTTCGTGAAGGGCGAGGCCAGCGCCGACTGGGACGTGGACGCGAAGACAGCGACCATCACCATCGACAGCACGCGCACCACCGTGGA
>CAUJFM010000160.1 GCA_963169595.1 Bacteroidota bacterium
GCCTTGGGGAAGCCGCCGAAGTCGTGGATGGTGCGCGGGTGGGCCATGGCGGTCACCTGCGTGCCGCGCGTTTCCCAATGCGCGCTCACCACCAGGATGGCCTGCGGGCGCGGAAGCTCGGTGGCCGCCTTGCGGAAGCCCTGCACGAACTCGTTCTCCTCGATGGCGTTCATGGGGCTACCGTGGCCCAGGAAGAGCACGGGCATGCGGTCGCTCGGCTTCAGCGGGTCAGTGATGCGGGTGAGGTCGGTGAGTTTCATGGCGGCGCCTGCCAGGGGCAGTGTGGCGATGGAGAGGAGGAACTTCTTGCGGTCCATGCGGTGCGCGGTTCATTTCAGCGAAAGGCGGTCCAGGCTGAAGCGTCCGGCGCCGAGCAGGAGGATGGCGAGGAAGGCGGTGAGGTAGAGCAGACCGCTCTCGCCCTGGCCGAGGATGTCGTCCCCGTGGGTGATGAAGGTGATCACCGCCATGCCGATGATGAGCGGGATGGTGCTGAGGCGGGTCCAGATGCCCAGCACCACCAGCAGGGCACAAAGCACCTCCGCGAAGGTGATGAGACCCAGCGACAGCGCAGGTCCCAGCCCGATGGGGTCGGGGAAGGTGTCCATCTTCTCCCCGAAGCCCGCAAGCTTGGGCCAGCCGTGGTCCAGCAGCATGAGGCCACCGGCGAGCACGCGCAGGAGCAGCTTGCCGAGGTCCTCGGCGAGCGGATGGGAGTTGAGCAATTTGGTCATCGTGTGCGGTGTAAGGCGGATCAAGCCTGCTTGGCGAACTGCAGCTCGGCGCTGAGGCGCACCTCATCGCTCACGAGCACGCCGCCCGTTTCCAAGGCCGCGTTCCAGTTCAGGCCCCAGTCCTTGCGGTTGATGCGGCCGTTGAGCGCGAAGGCCAGCTTCTCGTTGCCCCAGGGGTCGGTGTTGCGGCCGCCGAACTCCACCTCCAGCGTCACCGGCTTGGTGATGCCTTTGATGGTGAGGTCGCCGGTAAGCGTGTAGTCGTTGCCGCTCACATGCTTCATGTCCCTGCCGGTGAACTGCAGGTGGGGGTGCTTCTCCACATCGAAGAAGTCGGCGCTGCGCAGGTGGTTGTCGCGGTTCTCCTCGTTGGTAAAGATGGAGGAGGCGTCCAGCGTGGCCTGCACGCGGGCGTTGGCGAAGTCGGTGCCCACGGCCTCGATGCTGGCGTTGAACTTCTGGAAGGCCCCCTTCACGTTGGCGATCATCAGGTGCTTCACCTTGAAGTTGACCTCGCTGTGCGTGGGGTCCAGCACCCAGTTGGTGCGGGTGGCGGTGGTGTTGTCCGGGGTGGTCATGGCCGTTCGTTTTGCGTGGTACAAAGGTCCCGCAGCGGGCAGGGGTGGGGGTAACACTTTCCGGAAGATGCGTTGCACTGCGGGGCGTGCCCCTGGCCAACGCGCGGACCCACGCGGGTGTTCGGGTGCTCTGCTGGTGCCGGACGTATCAGCACCAGTGGCTGCGGCGTTCCGGTGGCTTCCTGCGGGTCGCCTTCGTACTGCGCAGCCCCGCACGCCGTGGCTGGCGCCTTCACCGCCCGCCCGCCGCGCGCACCGCCGCCCGCGTGTGCAGCAGCGGCGGACCGTGGTCGGCCATCGGGGTGGCCGTATCCAGCAGCCAGGTCCTGATCTCCTCCACCGACAGGCCTGGCTCCACCGCCAGCATCTTCGCCACGGCATTGGCCGCCACCGGTGCCGACATGGATGTGCCGGTGGGGTGGGAGAGCGTGCCATCCGGCAGGCGCGCCGGTACCCGCTCACCGCGGGCGCGGATGATCACTTCGGGGCCGGTGTTGCTCCAGCTGACCGCCTGGCCCTGCTGGCCCACGGCACCCACCAGCATGAAGTTGGGCAGCGTGAACCGTGTGGCCTGGTCGGCTTCCGCCAGCGCATCACCCCTGTTGCCGGCGGCCCCGATGAACAGCACCTGGGGCGCTTCCTTCATGCCGGCGATCAGTTCCGCGCGGATCCTATCCACGGTGTAGCGGGCCAGGGCCTTCCGCTCGGTCTCCGGCATGTCCGGCGCACATTGCTCCAGGTTCCGCACATAGCCGCGCTCGGTCCGCATCCACGACATCACCACCACGCGCGCGCCCTGGGCCACGATGAAATCCAGCAGATCGCGGATCGAGGCCGCCTCCTTGTCGGCCAGTTCCCTGCTCCAGCACGGCACCGGGGGCGAACCATGCCACCATTCCATGCGTGCGATCACCAGCTCGGCCTGCTCCAGGCCGTTCAAGGTGATGTCGGCCAGCGCCGTGCCGTGCGTGTAGCCGCTGTAGCGTTCGATCGTTCCGTAGAACGCCTCCTCCTGCGCTTCGGTGAGCGTATCCAGCCAGGCGTTCAGCTCCCTGGCCTGCGGGCTGTCCACCCCGCTGTCGATGTCATCCATCGCGCACAACCAGCGGTTCAATTGTGCGGACCGCTGCGCGATGCTGTCCGGCAGCACCGCCAGGGGAAGGTCCTGCCGCTCCTTGAACGCATCGTAACCGCGGATCAGCGGCCGGCCCTGTCCGTCACGCGCCAGCCGATCGCGGAAGAGCACGGTATCCACACCGCTGTCCCAAATGGCGATCCTCACCCTGGCGCGTGCGGCATCGGCCCCGATGGTCGTATCGCGCTCGATCCAGAAGGTGCTGTCCGCCACCTGGGCCATCACCGGCGCAGGGATGGCCTGGAACAGGGCCAGGCCGGCGATCACGCAAAGGACGGTCGGGAAGCGTTGCAGCATAGCCAATGTTACGAAGGAACGGGTGTGCGCCTGCGGACCATACGCCTGGCGTGGTGCAGGAGGGAGCATCGCGGTGGAGCTGCCGGGATCCCCGCCGTCAACGCCACAAGCCCCGGCATCGGCCGGGGCTTGTGTGTACGGGCCGGTCAGGCTCAGCCGTTCCGGTGGATCAGGAAACCATCGTCCACCGGCACGGTGCTGCCGTTGATGGCGCTGGCGGCATCGGTGAAGAGGAAGGCCACCACGCTGGCCACCTTGGCGGGCTCGATCAGCTGCTTGTGCAGGTGCATGTCGCCGAGCATCTTCTTCATGGCCGCATCGGTGCCCAGGATGGGCGTGTTGATGAAGCCGGGCGCCACGCCCACCACGCGGATGCCGTGGGGCGCCAGTTCCAGCGCGCCGCTCTTGCTCATCATCACCACCGCGGCCTTGGCGGCGTTGTAGTTGAAGCTGCCCACCGCGGCCTGGAAGCCGTAGATGGAGGCCGTGTTCACGAAGGTGCCCTTGGCGCCCAGTGCCACCATCTTCTTCGCGGCGTAGTACATGCCGTAGTACACGCTGTGCTGGTCCACCTCGATCACCTTGTGGTAGCTGGCGGGGTCCATCTCCAAAAAGGGTTTCACCAACCCGATGCCTGCGTTGTTGAAGATGCCGTTCAGCGTGCCCAGCTTCTCCACGGCGAAGTCCACCAGGGCCTCCACTTCGGCGGCCTTGGACACGTCCACTTTGTAGGCGAAGGCCTTCACGCCTTTCGCAGCGATCTCCTTGGCCACCTTCTCGGCGCCTTCCCCGTTGTAGTCCGCGATGATGAGGTCCGCGCCTTTATCGGCCAGTTGCAACGCGGCTTGGTATCCGATGCCACTGGCACCACCGGTGATGATGATGGCTTGTCCGTTCAGTTCCATGGTCAATATGAATTTGAATGTTCCTGTTGGCTACGGTACAAAGTTCCCACGGTCCGGGGGGGAGGGGGTAGCACATTCCAGTAGAAGGGTGGCACGATCCGGCAGCACGGGGCCCGGTGGTGGGCGGTGCGGTCCGCAGGGGCTTAGCTTTGGCCCATTCCCCTAACGGACATGCGCAAACAGTTCTATCTCCTCAGTCTGGCCGTGCTGGCCCTGGTGGGCCTGGTCGGCTACTGGCATCCCATCGTGTTGTGGTGGTACGTGGTGCTGGTGCCCCTGGTGCTGATCGGCATGTGGAACCTGACGCAGGAGCGGCATGCCATCATGCGCAACTTCCCCGTGCTGGGCTATGCGCGCTACTTCTTCGAGTTCATCAGCCCGGAGATGCAGCAGTACTTCATTGAGCGCACCACCGATGGGCGCCCCTTCAGCCGGCAGCAGCGTTCGCTGGTGTACCGCCGCGCGAAGAACGTGATGGACACGGTGCCCTTCGGCACGCAGCTGGACCTGAACCACGGCGAGTACGAGGGGCTGCGCCACTCCATCTATCCGGTGCCCCAGCTGCCGGAGCCGCCGCGGGTGCGCTTCGGCGGGCCGCGCTGCACGCAGCCCTACGAGGCCTCGCTGCTCAATATCTCCGCCATGAGCTACGGTTCCCTCAGCGAGAACGCGGTGCGCGCGCTGAACGGCGGGGCGCGGAAGGGCGGCTTCTTCCACAACAGCGGCGAGGGCGGCCTCAGCCCGCACCACCTGGAGCCCGGGGGCGATGTGGTGTGGCAGATCGGCACGGGCTATTTCGGCTGCCGCGATGCACAGGGCGCCTTCGACCCCGAGCTGTTCCGGCAGAAGGCCACCCTGCCGCAGGTGCGCATGATCGAGCTGAAGCTGAGCCAGGGCGCCAAGCCGGGCCATGGCGGCATCCTGCCCGCGGCCAAGAACACGCCGGAGGTGGCGCGCATCCGCCACGTGCAGCCCGGCACCTCCGTGCTCTCGCCGCCCTGGCACACGGCCTTCAGCGACAGCGCGGGCCTGCTGCGCTTCGTGGACCAGCTGCGCCAGCTCTCCGGCGGCAAACCCGTGGGCTTCAAGCTGTGCATCGGCAAGGCCGAGGAGTTCACCGAGCTGTGCGAGCAGATGCGCGCCACGGGCCTGATGCCCGACTTCATCACCGTGGACGGCGCCGAGGGCGGCACGGGCGCCGCGCCGCTGGAGTTCTCCGATGCCGTGGGCATGCCCCTGGCGCCGGCGCTCATGTTCGTGAGCCAGACCCTGCGGCACTACGGCCTCAAGCCCCACATCCGCATCATCGCCAGCGGCAAGGTGATCTCCGCCGCCGATCTGCTGAAGATGCTGGCCCTGGGGGCGGACACCTGCAACAGCGCGCGCGGCTTCATGTTCGCGCTGGGCTGCATCCAGGCGCTGCGCTGCAACACCAACAACTGCCCGGCCGGGGTGGCCACGCAGGACAAGGGCCTGCAACGCGGCCTGGTGGTGACGGACAAGACCGAACGCGTGTACCACTACCACCGCAACACCCTGCATGCCGCGCTGGAGCTGCTCAGCGCCTGTGGCAAGCGCTCCTTCAGCGAGGTGGGCATGGACATGTTCGTGCGGGGCGATGAGTTCGTGCGCCTGGCGGACCACTACTTCCCGGACCACCTGGTGGACACCCTGAAGCGGCAGGTGCACAGTGCCGCGGTGCAGACCGGGGCCGCCACCAACTGACAGGGCCGCAGCCCTGTTCAGGCCACCAGCTTGCGCATCTCCTCGCGGAACTCGGTGGGCGTCTGCCCGGTGTTCTTCTTGAACACCCGCGTGAAGTAGGCCTTCTCGTTGTAGCCGAGCTCGAAGCCGATCTCGCTCACGGGCTTGTCCGTGGTCACCAGCAGGTTCTTGGCCTCGATCAGCTTGCGCGTTTCAATGATGCGGCTCACGCTCTGCTGCAGGATGTGCTGCGTGATCAGGTTCAGGTTGCGCGGGCTCATGAAGAGCTGCGAGGCGTAGAACTCCACATCGTGCGGCTGGCGGAAGTTCTCCTCCAGCACCTGCAGAAAGGTGCGGAAGGTCTCGTTCTGCGCCGTGTCCGGCACATCGGCCTCCGGGTGCTGGCGGCGGTGCTCGCTGCGGATCAGGGTGAAGAGCGCGCCCAGCAGCTGGCGCACCACGGCCAGGTCCGGCTCGGGCTGTTCCATCTCGCCGGCGATCAGGTCGCACACGGTGAGCAGCCGCTTGAAGCAGAAGGCATCGGGCAGCGGAATGTCCGCATGCGCGTGGAAGAAGGCGTAGAGCTGGAAGACCGTCTCGGGGATGAACTCGCTGCGGAAGCGCAGCACCCACATGTCGCAACGCCCATCCTTCACCTGGGGCCGCACGCGGTGCACCTTGCCCTTGGTCACGAAGCTGACAAAGGGGGCGGCAATGGTGGTGGTGCGGAAGTCGATGAAGTGCTCCAGCTGGCCCTCCACACCAATGATCAGTTCCTCAAAGTCGTGCTGGTGGGGTTCATCGGGCGCCTGGGCAATGCGCTCCGCCTCGGCGGCATCCACGCGGAACAGGTGGAAGAGCTGGTCCATGGGTACAAGGTAGGGAGCGGGGCGGGTTGGGAAGGTGAACAGCCCGGCTGGAGGCCGGTGCCTTGGCCGGGGCTCTCGGACAGGAGCGGGCCACCTTCGGCGGCTTGCCCAAGGTTGGCCGTTGGGCATTGGAGAGACGCCGGATAACCGCCTTCCACACACAGGCCCACTCTCGCGCTTTCCGGCGTGACGGACCTGGGGGCGTGGTGCGTGGCGACGAGGGCATCGTGACCTACCCGCCTGGCAGCATGCGCCCACCTATCCAGCGCACCCACCCCGCCCGGACCGTCACGCCGGGCGTGGGTGGGGTCTGCGCGTGGATGACCCAGCGTCTCTCCCAAGGCTGGCCGATGGGCATTGGAGAGACGCCGGATAACCGCTCCCCGCGCGTGTCCTTCCCGCGCGGTTTCCGGCGTGACGGACCTAGGGGCGTGGTGCGCAGCGACGAGGGCACTGTGACCTACCCACCCGGCAGCATGCGCTAACCTGGTCCCGACCGGCCACCTGCATCGGACCGTCACGCCGGGCGTGGGTGGGCGTAGTGCGGTAGGGGACCCGGCGTCTCTCCCAAGGCTGGCCGATGGGCATTGGAGAGACGCCGGATATTG
>CAUJFM010000161.1 GCA_963169595.1 Bacteroidota bacterium
CCAGTGCCAGCGAGATCGTGAGCGGCGCCGTGCAGGACTGGGACCGCGGCCTGATCGTGGGTCGGCGGAGCTTCGGCAAGGGCCTGGTGCAACGGCCCGTGATGCTGCCCGATGGTTCGGCCGTGAGGCTGACCGTTTCCCGCTATTACACCCCATCGGGCCGCTGCATCCAGAAACCCTATGACGAAGGCGTGGAGGCGTACCAACGTGAACGGGTGGAGCGTCTGGCCAAGGGTGAGCTCACCTCCTCCGACAGCATCCACATGGCGGACACGGTGAAGTACTACACCATGAACAAGCGCGTGGTGCATGGTGGCGGTGGGATCACCCCCGACGTTTTCGTGCCCATCGATACCACCCAGAGCTCCGAGTACTTCGGCAAGCTGGTGCGCAACGGGGTGTTCAACACCTTCGCGCTCACCTATGTGGACGGGCACCGCCAGGCCCTGCTGTCCGCCTATCCGAACCCTGAGGACTTCCGCCGCGACATGGTGGTGGGTCCCGACCTGCTGGAAGGCCTGCAGGCCGCGGCCGAGAAGGAGAGCATTGCGCGCGACCCCGAGGGCCTGGCCCGCTCCAAGGACCTTATCGCCCTGCGCCTCAAGGCCTTGATCGCCCGCGACCTGTGGGACACCTCGGCCTACTGGCAGGTGATCAATGCCGAGAACACGGTGGACCGCAGCTTCCAGAAGGCCATGGAAGCCCTGGGGGACAATACCTTCCAGAAACTGGGCATGGCCCGGTAACCCCTGTTAACGGCGCGTTAATGCCGTGGCGGTGAACCTCCATCCATCCTATTTTCGCACCCCGTTGAAGCAACCATCCCGAACAACCCTCAGACCATGAAAGACAAGATCCAGATCGCCTTGCTCGCTGTGATCGCCGTAGCCCTCGGTGTCCTCGCCTGGGGTCAATTGAAGGACTCCGGCAGTGGCTCCAGCACGCCTCCCGTGGTGGCTGCCACGAACGCCACGGCCAACCCGGCCACGCCGGCCCCCACCACCTTCGACCCGATGCAGAAGGCCGGTGAAGTGGTGGACAACAAGCCGAAGACCACCATCAACTTCGCCAACTACGAGCACGACTTCGGCAACATCAAGCAGGACAGCGAGAACAAGTACGTGTTCACCTTCACGAACACCGGCACCGAGCCGCTGATCATCGAGCAGGCCAACGGCAGCTGCGGTTGCACCGTGCCCAACTACCCCAAGAACCCGATCCCTCCCGGCGGCACCGGCGAGATCGAGGTGGAGTACAAGCCCGGCAAGCAGGAGAACGCACAGACCAAGGAGGTGACCGTGATCGCCAACACCGAGCCGCGCGAGACCAAGCTGCGCATCAAGGCCTTCGTGCAGAAGAGCTGATAGCGACCGAACGAACGGAAAAGCCCCCTTGCCAGCGCAAGGGGGCTTTTTTCATGCCCTCGTTCAGGAGAACAGGGCGTTGATGGCGCGGGCCATCGCCAGGTCCTTTTCCGTGACCGCGCCGTCCGCGTCATGCGTGCGCAGGACGATGTCCACGCGGTCGTAGCTGTTGGACCACTCCGGATGGTGCCGCATGCGCTCGGCGAGCAGGGCCACACGGGTCATGAAGGCAAAGGCCTCGTTGAAATCCGCGAAGCGGAAGCTCCGCTGCAGGCCCGCGGCACCGTGTTCCCAACCCGGCACGCTCATCGGTGGATGGGCAGCTCGATGGTGTGCGGCGCGACAGGAGGCTCCACGATGGTCATCTCCTTCAGCAGGTGGTCGGCATCCGCGTAGATGTCGATGAGGAAGAGGATGTAGCGCACATCCACGCAGATGTTGCGGCACTTGGCCGGATCGAACTGGATGTCGCTCATGGTGCTCTCCCACGTGCGGTCGAAATTGAGGCCGATGAGCTCTCCACGTCCGTTCAGCACCGGACTACCGCTGTTGCCGCCGGTGGTGTGCAGCGAAGAGGTGAAGCAGACCGGAAGCGTTCCATTCGCACCATAGCGTCCGTAATCCTTGGCCTTGTGCAGATCGATGAGGCGCTGCGGCACGTTGAACTCGGGGTCGCCGGGCACGTGCTTGGCGATGACGCCGTCCAGGGTGGTGAACGGCTCATAGGTGACCCCGTCGCGGGGGCGGCTGCCTTCCACCTGGCCATAGGAAAGGCGCAGGGTACTGTTCGCATCGGGCCAGTAGGTCTTCTCCGGATAGAGTTCCATCATGCCCTTCACATAGGTACGCATGGCCGTTTCGATGCGGTCGCCCACGGCGGCATGCTGCGGCCGCACCTGGTCCAGGAAGGTGGAGAAGAAGCTGCGTGCCACCCGGTACAGCGGATCGGCGGCCAGCTTCTGCATGGCTTTGGCCGAGGGGTTGCGCAACGCCGCCTTCAACCGGAGCTCATCAGCGAACACGCTGCGTGCATAGAGCGCATCCACCCAAGCATCCGTGCTGCCCTTGTACTTCGTGTCGATCTCCCGCAGCACCGCAGGGGCCAGCGCGGCGGGAATATGCTTCCGGTAGATGGGCAGCAGGGCCTTGAAGACCGCCTTGTCAACGGCCACATCATGGTTCTTGAAATACCCTTCGGCCCCGGACAGACGATCACTTACGGCCTGGGCCAGCTTGCCTTCGGCGCGGAGCTTCTCATGGCCATCGATCAGATCCTGGAAGCCATCCGCGAAGCGGAGCACATCCGGACCGTAGTAGACCATCTCCACGAACAGGTCGCGGGCGGTCGCATAGGGGATGTACTCACCATAGAGCGTACGCAGCTGGTCGATCACCGCAGCATAGTGGTCCTGGCCCTTCTCCCTGGCCTGGGCCGCGTAGGCCGTTTCATAGTCACGCTTGCGTTGCAGGGTGTTCAGCTCCTTCAGGCCGCGCAGCTCGCCGATCCACTTCTTCCACGCGTTGCTGATGCCCGCCTGCTTGTCCGCGTACTGGAGCCGGGTGCGGTCGTTGCTGCGCATGGCGGCATCGATCACCCCCAGGCTGGCGGTGCGCATGGCGATCCGCATGGGGTCCGCCTTCTCCATCACATACTCCACCGCGAAGGAGCTCAGGTAGCGCTGGGTGTTGCCGGGGAAGCCGAAGATCATGGCGAACTCGCCTTCCTGGGGTCCTTCCAGGCTCATGGGCAGCACGTGGCGGGGCTTGAAGGGGATGTTCGCATCGGCCGGGTCGGCGGGCTTGCCATCCGGACCGGTGTAGATGCGGAACAGGCTCATGTCCGCGTTGTGCCGGGGCCACATCCAGTTGTCCGTATCGCCCCCGAACTTGCCGATGCCATCGGGCGGAGCGCCCACCAGGCGCACATCACGGAAGGTCTCGGTGACAATGAGGTAATAGGAGTTCCCATAGTTGAAGGGCCGCACCACGGCGGCATAGTGCGTGCCTTCGGTGGCCTCCTTGATGATCGGGGCGGACAGGCGCGTCACGGCCTCACGTCGTTGGGCCTCGGTCTGGCCGGCCTCCAGTTGCGGCACGATCCGGTCGGTGACATCCTCCATGCGGATGACGAAGGTGGCGGTGAGCCCCGGGTTGCGAAGCTCCTGGCCGAGGTCCTTCGCCCAGAACCCGTTCCGGAGCAGGTCGTTCTCCACCGTGCTGTGGTCGGTGATGGCCCCGAAGCCGCAATGGTGGTTGGTGAGGATGAGGCCCTGGGACCCGATCACCTCGGCGGTGCAGCCTCCCCCGAACAGCACGATGGCATCCTTGAGGCTGCCCTTGTTGATGCTGTAGATGTCCTCCGCGGTGAGCTTCAATCCCGCCGCCTGCATGTCACCTTCGATGCCTTTGAGCAGGGTGGGAAGCCACATGCCCTCATGGGCCCGTACCGTGAAGGCCATGACGTACACGGCCAGTGCAAGAAGCGATCGCTGCATGATGATGGAACGTCCCTGCTGGATGTGGGAACGCCGGGCCAAAATAGCCAGACCGGAAGCAACCGGCGGGCTATTCCGTCACCTGGTCGGTCGCGGGCGGTGCCTTGGCTTGGTGTTCCTTGTCCACCACCTCGCTGATGAACCAGGCCAACAGCACGATGAGCAGGAGGGCGAGGAAGGCCTTGGGGTCCTTGTAGAGGGGACGCCGGTGGAAGAGCCGCGTGGCCCGGTGGTAGTTGTACACCAGCCGCTTGGGGTCGCGGTAGCGCGCGATCTCGGCGTCGGTGGGTTCCTGGGGCCTTCCCTCGGGCGATATGCGGTAACGTCGGTTCATGCCCGTGGCGAAAGGTAGGTGCGCAGGGTGGCGAGGACGCGGTGCGTGCGCATCTTGGCGGCATCCTCCCCGATACCGAGGACGGACCCCAGTTCGGCGAAGCTCATCCCGTCCATGTAACGCAGTTCGATCAGGCGGGCCGCGTCCTCCTTCAGCTTGGACAGGGCCATTGCCAGGCGCCGCATGTCCTCATCCTGGCCCGGCAAGCCGACCTCCTCGGAAAGGCCCCTCACTTCGGCATAGCTCATGTCGATGACCACCTCGCGGCGCTTGCGCCAGTACATCTTCAGCTCGTTCAAGGCAATGCGGTACAGCCAGGCCCGGAACGGCAGGCCACGCGGCTCGTAGCGCGAAAGGGAAAGCATGGCTTTGAGGAAGGTCTGTTGGGTGAGGTCGGCCGCCAGCTCGCGGTCGTTGGCGCGGCGAAGGATGAAGCGGAAGATGGTGGCGAAGTGCAGTTCGTACAGGGGCGCGAACGCCTCCGGATCGGACTTGGCCCGGGCTATGTGCACCTCCTCCTGTGGGGTCATCGTTGCGTGCTGCAAGATGGACAATGCATCACCCGGTGGAAAGTAACGCGCCCGATCGCCTGAAAGGCTCTTTTCCCTGTCCGCCCCCGAACCGGCCAGCCCACACCAACGGGTGGAGGTGCACGTTGGGTAACTTCGTGGTCCATGAGGAGGGCGATGGTCCGGGGACTTTGGGTGGGAGCGATGTCGCTGGGCATCACGCTCCTTGTCCACGGCCAACAAGGCCTGCGCTTCATCGAGAACAAGGGGCAGTGGCCAGCCCAGGTCGCTTACATGGGCGAGCTGTCGGGTGCCACCATCTGGATGGAGCGCAACGCGGTGGTGATCGACCGGTACGACACGGAACGGCTGCACCAGGCCCATGCCAACGTGAACTTCCGGGTGGACGCGGCGGAGAACGCCACCCTGCGCCACCATGCCGTGCGGCTCACCTTCCTCAGCGCCACAACCGCCGCACGCACCACGGCCGATCGACCCTTCATAACGCGCTACAACTACTTTATCGGCAACGACCCGGCGCGCTGGGGACGCAAGGCACGTGCATTTGCCACCACGACCTTGCACGAGGTGGCCCCCGGGATCGATGCGGTGTTCCGCGAAGGAAGGGCCGGCTTGAAGTACGACCTGGTCGTGGCCCCTGGTGCCGATCCGGGCGCGCTCCGGTTCACCTATGAAGGCGCGGATGAGCTCTCCGTGCGCGATGGTGCGCTGATCATCGGCACCTCATTGGGCCGTCTGGTGGAACGGATCCCCATCGCCTACCAGCAGATCGGGGAGGAGCGCCGGACCATCGCCTGCAGCTATGTGCTGACGGATGGAGTGATCAGCCTGCGCACCGGCCCCTACGACACCCAGCTCCCGCTCATCATCGACCCCGAGCTCGCCTTCGCCACCTTCAGCGGATCGGTGAGCAACAACTTCGGGTATTCGGCCTCCTTCGATGCGGCCGGCTTCCTCTACGCGGGCAGCACGGCCTTTGGCAACCAGTACCCGGTGACCCTCGGCGCCTACCAGACCACCTGGGCGGGCGGCACCACGGATATCGCCCTCTCCAAGTACGACACCACCGGGAGCTTCCTGGTGTGGAGCACCTACCTGGGTGGAGGCGCCGCGGAAATGCCGCACAGCCTCTTCGTGGACGAGAACGACCAACTGGTGGTGCTGGGCACGACCGCTTCAACCAATTTCCCCACCACCAGCGGGGCCTATGACAACACATTCGGTGGGGGCACGCCCTTCACGCCCACCGGACTGGGGCTCTCCTACCCCAACGGTTCGGACATGATCGTCGCACGCCTCAGTGCCGATGGCTCCGCGCTGCTGGGGTCCACCTACCTCGGTGGCTCGGGCAATGACGGATTGAACTCGGCCCCCGGGCTCAAGTTCAACTATGCGGATGAAGTGCGGGGCGAGGTATTGCTGGATGAGCTCGGCCGGATCTGGGTGACCAGCTGCACGCAGAGCACCGATATTCCGGTAACAGCGGGTGCGGCGCAGGGCAGTTTCGCCGGTGGAAGTCACGATGGCTACGTGGCCCGCCTGAACCCAACGCTCACGCAACTGCAGTATGCCAGCTTCATCGGGGGCTCTGCGGCCGATGCGGTGTACGCCGGCGCGCTGGATGATTCCGGTCGGCTTTACGTGTGCGGTGGCACCGTGAGCACCGACCTGCCGGTCACGGCCGGTGCCTGGTCCACCGTGAACCTGGGGGGCGCTGCGGAAGCCTTCGTCGCGCGACTGGCGATCGATGGCAGCTCGGTGGAAGCCCTCTCCTACTACGGATCAACGGCTTACGACCAGGCCTATTTTGTGGAGATCGATGGCGAGGGTTCCGTGTACCTCTTCGGGCAGACCTCCGCACCGAGCGGACAACTGCACCTCAACGCCACCTACCACATCCCGGCCGGTGGCCAGTTCCTGGCAAAGCTCAACAGCGATCTCACCACACTGCTCATCGGTGCGCGCATCGGTAGCGGCGATGGCACGCCGGACATCTCGCCCACCGCCTTCCTGGTGGATGTGTGCGACAAGATCTACACCAGCGGTTGGGGCAGCAGCGCCGGTGGCCTCGGTGGATCGCTCACCACCACCGGCCTTCCGGTGACCGCCGACGCCCACCAGCCCACCACCACGGGCCATGACCTGTACCTCGCGGTCTTCGACATCGACATGACCGCCTTGACCTATGCCACCTACTACGGCGGGCCGGTGAGCCCGGAACATGTGGACGGCGGCACCAGCCGGTTCGATCGCCGCGGGCGCGTCTACCAATCGGTATGCGCGGGATGCCAGAACAACGACGACTTCCCCACCACGCCGGGCGCCTGGAGCAGCACGAACAACAGCAGTGGCTGCAACAGCGCCGTGCTCAAGTTCGACTTCGATGCACCGCTGGTCATTGCGGCCTTCCTGGTGCCTGACA
>CAUJFM010000162.1 GCA_963169595.1 Bacteroidota bacterium
CGTGTTGGAACGCACCAACGGCCGGGTCTTCATCGTCTCCCATCGCCCGATCTGGGCTGAGCAGGACACGGTCTATGGGCCGTTGTTCGAGGGGAACACCCGCTCCATGCTGCCCACCAATTACCGCGCTGAGGTCGAGCCGCTGCTGCTCAAGGCCGCCTTGCACGCCGAGGTCTTTTGGATCAGCGGAAGCATGGCGGGTCGCGCACCGTCCAGCATTTTTTTCCAACCCCACCGACCGGGGCTCACCTTCATCCAATCCGCCATCCGCGACCTGCCGCGTGATGCGCTCCTCGTGGCCGATGTCGGTCCGGGCGGGGTGCGCTGGTCAGCGGTGTCGCTTACCGGCCGGCCGGTGGAGGACCCGCGCACCTGTGATGCGGCGTGGTGGCGCCAGCGGATGGGCCGCCCCGAACCGTTCAACTGGCGCTTGCTGCCCTATCTCTTCAAGTCCACGGTCACCACGGTGGAGTTCCTCAGTGGTCTGGCCGCAGGCATCCTGATGACGGTGTTGCTCGTCCTCCTGGTACGCCGGCTGCGCCGTGCCTGATGCGCACTGCTTAGCTTTGGCCACCTACGGAACGCTCGCACATGGCAAGGATCCTCGTCACCGGTGGCGCCGGTTTCATCGCAAGTGAACTGGCCATCAGGCTTGCCGCCGATCCGGCGAACGAGGTGGTGGTGGTGGACAACCTCCTCACCGGCGATGTGGGCAAGCTGCCCGCCGTGATGCCGCCGAACATGCACTTCATCAAGTGCGATGTGAACCGGTTCGAGGACATCAGCAGTGTGTTCTACGCCTACCGCTTCCAGTATGTCTTCCATTACGCCGCCGTCGTGGGCGTGAAGCGCACCACGGACAACCCGGTGATGGTGCTGCGCGACATCGATGGCATCCGCAACATCCTCGACCTGTCCAAGAACATGGGGGTGAAGCGCGTCCTCTTCAGCAGCAGCAGCGAGGTGTATGGCGAGCCGGTGGAGATCCCGCAGAACGAGCGCACCACACCGCTGAACTCCAAGCTGCCCTATGCCATCGTGAAGAACATTGGCGAGGCCTTCCTGCGCTCCTACCACAAGGAGTTCGGGCTGGAGTACACGGTGTTCCGCTTCTTCAACACCTACGGCCCCAAGCAGAGCCGCGATTTCGTCGTGTCGAAGTTCATCCGTGCCGCGCTGGCCGGGGAGGACATCACCCTCTACGGCGACGGTCTCCAGACCCGCACCTTCTGCTACATCGATGACAACATCGACGCGTGCCTGCGGGCCTTCCATGGCAACGAGGTGCTCAATGATGTCGTGAACATCGGCTCGGACGTGGAGATCACCATCCGGGGTCTCGCCGAGCTCATCATCGAGCTCACCGGCAGCCGATCGAGGATCATACACCTGCCACCGCTGGAGGAAGGTGACATGACGCGCCGCATGCCCGACGTGACCCGCATGCGCGCCCTGCTGGGCCGTGAGATGTTGCCCCTGCGCGATGGGCTCGTACGGATCCTGGAAGCGACGAAGGTGACCGCCTGATGTGCGGCATTGCCGGCATATTCGGGATCGAAGGCCTGGCCGACCTCGCGGGTGTGGTCGGCCGCATGAACGATGCGCTGGCCCACCGGGGCCCCGATGCCGCTGGTGTGGTCCAGGTGGGGCAGGCGGTGCTCGGCCATCGCCGGCTGGGGATCATCGACCTGTCGCGCGGGTCCGATCAGCCCTTCAGCAGCCCCGATGGCCGCCATGTGCTGGTCTTCAACGGCGAGATCTACAACTACCGCACGCTGCGCACCGAACTGGAGCGCGCTGGTGCCTGGACCTTCCGCACCGCCTCGGATACGGAAGTGCTGTTGGCCGCCTTCGTCACCTGGGGACCTTCCTGCCTAGACCGGCTGGAGGGCATGTTCGCCTTCGCGGTGATGGACCGGGAACAGGGGCAGCTGTTCATCGCGCGCGATCGTTTCGGCGTGAAGCCGCTGTACTACCACTCCGCCAGCGGGCGGGTGCTTTTCGCCTCCGAAGTGCGTGCCTTGCTGGCATCCGGCCTGGTGCCGCGTCGCCTGGATCCCGATGCCCTGGTGGACCACATCCGGTACCAGACGGTGCACGGCCCCGCCACCATCGTGCGCGATGTCCACCTGTTGCCCGCCGGCCATTGGATGCGTGTGGGCAAGGACGGCCTGCGCACCGGCCGCTGGTACGATCCCGTGGCGCACGTCGACCCCGAAGTGGGTCAGCTGGCCGTGGAGCAGGTGCACCGCGAGGTGCGCGAGCGACTTGGCCGCGCCGTTGAGAAACGCTTGGTGTCCGATGTCCCTTTCGGGGCCTTCCTCTCCGGCGGCATCGACTCCAGTGCCATTGTCGGGCTCATGGCACAGGCCAGTACGGCGCCGGTGCACACCTTCTCGGTCATCTTCAATGAGCCGGAGTTCAGTGAGGAGCGCTACGCCCGCATCATCGCCAAGCGCTTCAACACCGTCCATACGCCCATCCGCCTGGTACCGGAGGACATGCTGCGCCTGCTGCCCGATGCCTTGCAGGCGATGGATCACCCCAGTGCCGACGGCCCGAACACCTATGTCGTGTCGCAATACACCAAGGCGGCCGGGATCACCATGGCGCTCAGTGGTACGGGTGGTGATGAGGTCTTCGGCGGGTATCCGGTGTTCGCACGTTCCATGGGGCTTTGGCGCCGCCGCTGGGTCACCGGCGTGCCGCGTGGCCTCAGGCAGCTCGTTGGGGCCGGCCTCACCACGTTCCGTCCTTCCATCCGCTCCTCCAAGTTGGCCGAGCTGCTGCGCGCTTCATCCTTCACCGTGGAGGATACGTATCCGGTCTCGCGCCTCACCTTCACCGATGATGAACTGCGCCGCATGCTGGCGCGTGACCCGCTTCCGGATAACAGCGTCCGTTCCATCATGCGCGGGATCATGCAGGCGGATGGTGGCCGTGACCTGCCCCTGCTGAGCCAGGTGTCACTGGGCGAGATGACCACCTACCTGCAGCACGTGCTGCTCCGCGACACGGACCAGATGAGCATGGCCCATGCCTTGGAGGTACGCGTGCCCTTCCTGGACCATCATCTGGTGGAGTTCGTGCTGGGTGTCTCCGATGAGCTGAAGTACCCGCACACGCCCAAGCGGCTGCTGGTGGATCCGCTGAAGGACCTGCTGCCGGACGAGGTGGTGCATCGCCCCAAGATGGGCTTCGTGCTGCCTTGGGAGCCGTGGATGCGCAACGAGCTCAAGAGCTTCTGTGCGGCCCATCTGGAACGGTTGGCCACCTGGCCCCAGTTCAAGCCTGGCGCGGTGAAGGACCTCTGGAACCAATTCCTGCTGGGCGACCCCCGTGTGAACTGGTCGCGGATCTGGTCGCTGGTGGTGCTGGAGGATTGGGTGCAGCGCCACGGCATCGAACCCTGAGCCGGGAACGAAAGAGGGGGCCGAAGCCCCCTCTTCACAGTGTTGTTCGTGCGATCAGAACTTGGCGCGCGACTTGCGGCCCACGCGCTTGTTGCCACGGATCCAGTTGTACCGTTGGCGGTAGAAGTTGGACTGACCCCGCAGCACGTAGCTGTACGTGAAGGTCATGGTCAGGTAGCTGTCGTTGTGCGTGGGATCCCCGCGGATGGCACCCGCATCGTAGTTGCGCGGGTCGGGCAGGGTGGGGTCCAGGGCATAGGCGTGGGCCGATTGGTTGGCCAGGCTGGCGGCCGTTCCTCCCAAGCCACCGGGCAACAGGGCCGGGTCGGCGTACACGGAACTGGCATCGTCCAGGTAGTCGGTGAAGGTGGTGCGCCAGCCCAGGTCCCAACCGAAACGGTGGCGGCGGCGCTGGGTGAAGTGGAAGCCGATGCCCACCGGCACGCTCACGCCGATGGAGGAGTAATCCACCAGTTCCGTGGTGAGGGGACGCAGGTCGTAGAAGTCGCCTTCCCCGAAGAGCTGGCCCTTGGGGTTGTGGTAGAAGGCGGCGATGCCAGCGTAACCGAACAGGCGGAAATCCAACCGATACCGGCCACGACCGCCCAGGTCATTGTCCTGGTAGATAGTGAACTCCGGACGCAGGTACAGCTCGAACATGTCGTTCCGGAAATTGAGGTTCCGGCCACGACGCGGGCGGTAGGTGGACAGTTCATCGGCGCCCTGGATCCGCATGTAGAGCAGACCGGCGTTCACCGAGATCAGACGATTGATCTTCCGGCGGGCGAAACCACCCACGGCCCAACGCGTCTGACCGATCTTCATGTCCCACACAAAATCCCGGCGGGGTTGGTCCTTGCCACCCATCTCGCCGAGGTAGTTGGCCCCGCCCAGATGGAGGCCGACATCCCACGCGTACTGGGCCTGGGTACCAACGGCACCCGCGGCCAGCAACGAGATCAGGAGGGAGGAACGGAGTACGGAACGCATCATGAGCAAGGTCGTCTTCCGGAGGTTCGCTATCGCGCAAACATAACAAAGTTCCCCGTTCATTTCCGGGCTTCGTGGGGACTGATCATCAACAACTTCCGTTGGATCGTGGAGTGGACCGCCGACCGGTAGCTTTGCACACCTCATGGATACGGAGAACAGGCTGACCCGGTTGTTCGGGATACGGTACCCGCTGGTGCAGGCGGGCATGATCTGGTGTTCCGGCTGGGAGCTGGCATCTGCGGTGAGCAATGCGGGAGGGCTGGGGATCATCGGGGCAGGGTCCATGTATCCCGATGTGCTCCGGGACCACATCCGCAAGTGCAAGGCGGCCACCGACCGGCCCTTCGCCGTGAACGTGCCCATGCTCTACCCGAGCATCGAGGAGCACATGGCCACGATCGTGGAGGAGGATGTGCCCATCGTCTTCACCTCGGCGGGGAACCCGGCCGCATGGACCGGCCGCCTGAAGGACAAGGGACGCACGGTGGTGCATGTGGTCAGCAGCGTGAAGTTCGCTCGCAAGGCGGAACAGGCCGGCGTGGATGCCGTGGTGGCCGAAGGCTTTGAGGCCGGCGGCCACAATGGCCGCGAAGAGACCACCACCCTGGTGCTCGTACCCATGGTCAGGGATGCCGTTCAGGTGCCGGTGATCGCGGCCGGAGGCATCGCTGATGGCCGCGCCATGCTGGCCGCCATGTGCCTCGGGGCCGATGGCGTGCAGGTGGGCAGCCGGTTCGTATGCTCCGTGGAATCCTCCGCCCACCAAGCCTTCAAGGACCGGGTGGTGGCCGCTGGGGAAGGGGAGACCACCTTGACCCTGAAGGAGCTGGCTCCCGTGCGGCTGCTGCATAACCCCTTCTTCCAGCAGGTGCGCGAGGCCTATGCCCGCGGTGCCGGCACCGAGGACCTGAAGGCGCTGCTGGGGCGCGCCCGCGCCAAACGAGGCATGTTCGAGGGCGATCTCGTGGAAGGTGAACTGGAGATCGGTCAGGTGAGCGGTGCCATTGTGGATGTCCTTCCCGCCGCGGCGATCGTGGAGCGGATCATGCGGGAGTTCAACGAGGCCCGGGACCGCCTGTGCCAGGCATCATCTGTCCGTTCGTCATGACGCTGCGCACGCAACATTCCAACCCCGTTGGGCGTCTACGGAATGGCATGGGTGCCTTCCCCGACCTTCGTCCCTTCCGGGTCCTGGCCTTCATCTTGGCCATGTTGCCTGCTGCGGCCTTCGCCCTGCTGGACCCGCCTGCCTTGCGCTGCGCCTCGGTGAACGTGGCCGGTGATGTCGCCCTCACCTGGACGGTTCCCGCCGACCCTGGTGGCGAGTTCGATCACTATGAGGTTTTCTGGGCCACTGACATTGCAGGACCCTATGTGGCCTTGCCCCCCATCAATACCTATGGACAGACATCCCTGTTCCATGCCGGGGCCGGTGCCAATGCTGGTCCGGTCTTCTATTATATGACCACGGTCTCCACTGGACCGCCCCCCAACATCTCTGTTCCCAGCGATACGGTCGCCACCTTGTTCCTGCAGGTCTTCCAGAGCACGCCGCTGGGCAGTGCCAACCTGTCCTGGAACGCCAATGCCCTTCCTCCCACGGCCATCGATGAGTTCTCCGTGTGGATGGAGTACCCCGTGGGCACCTGGTCGCTGCTCGCCGAGGTGTCGGGCAGCACCTTCGCCTACCAGCATGTGATCGCCATCTGCGAGGATTCCCTCACGTTCCGCGTGGGCTACTCAGATCTCGGAGGGTGCACCTCCTTCAGCAACCGCGATGGGGAGGTGTTCCGGGACGTGACCCCACCCTCGGTGCCGGTGATGACCGCCGTTACCGTGGATCCCGCCACAGGCCTGTCCACGCTGTCCTGGTCGCCTTCGTCCCAACCGGATACCGATGGGTACATCATTGTGCTCAGCACCCCGGGCGGAGGGGTGATCATCGATACCGTCTTCGGCCAGTTCAACACCAGCTACCAGTGGGCGGCCAGCCTGCCGGGTGAAGGCCCGGAATCGTTCACGTTGGCGGCCTTCGATACCTGTCTGGTCGGCATCCCGCCAAGTCCGAACACGAGCGCCACGGGCACCGTCCACACCACCATGCACCTCACCACCACCTACGACCAGTGTGCGGGGGAGATCACCTTGGAGTGGACGCCCTACGGAGGCTGGACCACAGGTGTGTATCGCGTGTTCGGTCAGGTGGATGGCGGCGCGTGGTCCCTGCTGGCGGTGCTGCCAGGCACCCAGACCAGCTACGTCCATACGGTGCAACCCCTGCGCACCTATTGTTACCGCGTGCAGGCGGATCGCGACCCGGCCGGGGTCAGCTCGCTGTCCAATACGGCCTGCTTCTTCACCGATTATCCGGTCGCCTCAGGGGCCAATTACCTGCGTACGGTCACCGTCACAGGGCCTGGATCCATCCGCTTGGTGGACAGCACGGGAACGGCCGCGGCCATCTCCTCCTACCGCATCACCCGCTCGGCCAATGGTGCTCCGTTCGAGGATATTGCCGTGCTGCCGGGCTCGGCAGGCCCGGTCTTCGTCTACGACGATGTGGACGTGGACCCGGCGTCAGTGGGCTACCGCTACCAGGTGTTCGTGCAGGACGCCTGCGGCCAGACCGCAGCCTCCAGTAACATCGGCGGCAACATCGTGCTGAGGGCCGTACCGGAACTTTCCGGCAGCATCCGGCTCTCTTGGAACGGCTATGCCACGTGGGCGGGCACCACCACGTCACACCTGCTCTACCGGAGCGTGGATGATGGCCCGTTCGAGCTCATCGCCACCCTGCCGCCCGATCCCTGGACCTATGTGGATGAGGGACCGCAGATGCTGACGGCATCCACCGGCCGGTTCTGCTATTACGTGCAGGCCGTGGAAGGCGGCAATCCGTCGGGCATCAATGCCACCTCGGAGAGCAATGTCGCCTGTGCCATCCAGGAGGAGCTCGTGTACATCCCCAATGCCATGGTGATCGGCGGGGTGAACAACCTGTTCGGTCCGGTGCTTTCCTACGCGGATGTCACGGAGTACCGCTTCAGCATCCTCAACCGCTGGGGACAGATCGTCTGGACCACCGAGGACCCGGATGAGTGGTGGAACGGTATCGTGGGCAGCGACCACGTCCCGCAGGGCATCTATGCCTATTACTGCGCCTTCCGCAACGGGGCGGGCCGGCAGGTGGTGCGCAACGGCACGGTCACGGTGTTGAAGGCCGACTGATCCGGAGATCGTTCCGCACCGTACTTTTGTGCATGGAACGATCCACGACCGCCGCCCCACGCACGTCAGCCAATGGACGTGCGGACCACGACAAGTTCATGGGCGAAGGATTGACCTACGACGATGTGCTGTTGGTGCCCGCGTACAGCGAGGTGCTTCCCCGTCAGGTCGACATCCGTTCGCACTTCTCCCGCAACATCCAGCTGAACGTCCCCATCGTGTCCGCTGCCATGGACACCGTGACCGGGGCGGAACTGGCCATCGCCATCGCCCAGCAGGGCGGCATCGGGGTCATCCACAAGAACCAATCGGTGGCCCAGCAGGCCGCCGAGGTGCGCCGGGTGAAGCGCTCGGAGAGCGGCATGATCCTCGATCCGGTGAAGCTGGACGGCAAGTCCCTGGTGGGCGACGCCCTCCGCCTGATGGCCGAGCACCACATCGGCGGGATCCCCGTGGTGGATGAGAACGACCTGCTGGTCGGCATCGTCACCAATCGCGACCTGCGTTTCGAGAAACGCATGACCCGCCCCGTGGCCGAGGTGATGACCCGCGATCGCATCATCACCGCCAAGCCGGACACCTCCATGGCCCAGGCCGAGGAGATCCTGCAGGAACACAAGATCGAGAAGCTCCCCGTGGTGGATGCCAACGGGCGGCTGGTGGGCCTCATCACCTACAAGGACATCATCAAGCTGAAGAAGCACCCCCATGCCTGCAAGGACAAGCTGGGGCGACTGCGGGTGGCCGCGGCCATCGGCGTGACCCCCGATTCGGTGGAGCGGGCGCTGAGCCTGCGCGATGCCGGGGTGGATGCCCTGGTGATCGACACCGCCCACGGCCACAGCCGCGGAGTGCTCGAGATGCTGAAGCGGATCAAGGCCGAAGTACCGGGTGTGGACGTGGTGGTGGGCAACATCGCCACCGCTGAAGCGGCCATGGCCCTGGTGGAGGCCGGTGCGGATGCCGTGAAGGTGGGCATCGGACCGGGCAGCATCTGTACCACGCGCGTGATCGCGGGGGTGGGGGTACCGCAGCTCACGGCCGTTCTGGACTGTGCACGCGCCATCGCAGGCACGGGCGTTCCGGTGATCGCCGATGGCGGTATCCGCTACACCGGTGATGTGGTGAAGGCCCTGGCCGCGGGTGCGGGCACCGTGATGGTGGGCAGCATGTTCGCCGGGGTGGAGGAAAGCCCGGGCGAGACCATCATCTACGAAGGCCGGCGGTTCAAGGCCTACCGGGGCATGGGCAGCATCGAGGCCATGCAGCACGGCAGCAAGGACCGCTACTTCCAGGACATGGAGGACGATATCAAGAAACTGGTACCCGAGGGGATCAGCGGCCGTGTGCCCTACAAGGGCAAGCTGGAGGAGGTGATGCACCAACTGGTGGGCGGCCTGCGCGCGGGCATGGGCTATTGCGGTGCAGCGGACATGCACGCGCTCCAAGGGGCCCGGTTCATCCGCATCACCATGGCCGGCATGAAGGAGAGCCACCCGCACGATGTGTTCATCACCCGGGAGGCCCCGAACTACAGCCATCGATAGGCTTTTTGCACGTCATCGCTCCGGCGGTCGGGACCCCTCGGCCGCCGGTCGCTTTTTTTAACGGGACCATACCGGGTGTCCAGCAGGGCGATCGGTTACATTTGCCAGCCTTCAATGAAGCTGGTAATGATGATGGAAATGAGGAAGTTCGTGACGTGCATCGCCGTTTGCGCGATGGGTGCCGTGGCCATGGCCCAGAGCGGTGCTGCCGACCCCGTGCTGATGACCGTGGATGGGAAGCCGGTGACCCGCTCGGAGTTCGAGGCCATCTACAAGAAGAACAACAAGGACGCCAAGGTCACCAAGGAGGCCCTGGACGAGTACCTCGAGCTCTTCGTCAACTACAAGCTCAAGGTGCGCGAGGCGGAGGTGCTGGGCATGGACACCATCGGCAAGTTCCGCACGGAGCTCGATGGCTACCGCAAGCAGCTGGCCCGGCCCTACCTCATCGATCGCGAGCTGAACGACGCGCTGATCCGTGAGGCCTACGACCGCATGCAGCAGGAAGTACGCGCCGCCCACATCCTCGTGCAGGTGGCACCTGATGCGACCCCGGAGGACACCGCAGCAGCCTGGAAGCGCATCATCGCCCTGCGCGACCGCGTGATGAAGGGCGAGGACTTCGCGGCTGTGGCGAAGGGCCTCGGTGGGTCCGAGGATCCCAGTGCGCAGAAGAACGGCGGCGATCTGGGCTACTTCAGCGCGCTCCAGATGGTCTACCCCTTCGAGAACGGGGCCTACAACACCCCCGTGGGCCAGGTGAGCATGCCGGTGCGCACGCGCTTCGGGTACCACATCATCAAGGTCACCGACAAGCGTCCGGCCCGCGGCCAGGTGAAGGTGGCGCACATCATGCTGCGCAGCACCGAGCAGGACCCGGCCGAGAAGCAGGCCAACGTGGAGGCCCGCATCCGCGAGATCCATCGCCAGATCAAGGACGGCCAGATCGCCTTTGCGGATGCCGCATTGAAGTACAGCGACGACGAGACCACCAACACCAAGGGTGGCGAACTGCCCATGTTCGGTACGGGCAAGATGATCGAGGAGTTCGAGGACGCCGCCTTCGCCCTTCAGAACGATGGCGATGTGGGTGAGCCCGTCCACACACGCTATGGCTGGCACATCATCAAGCGGCTGGAGCGCGTGCCGCCTCCCACCTTCGATGCCGCCAAGGGGGAGCTGAAGGCCAAGATCGCGCGCGACAGCCGCGCAGAGATCACCCGCCGTGTGTTCATCGACCGGTTGAAGAAGGACTACGCCTACGTGGCCTATCCGAAGAACCTCAAGGCCGTCGAGGCCCTGGTGGACAGCTCCATCTTCAAGAAGGGATCCTCCACCACGGATACCCTGCTCCGCAAGGAGGTGAAGGAAGGAGAGTTGCTCCGTGGTCGACTGCTCTACCGTCGCGAGATCACCGGCATGATCCGCAACGGGAAGTACCTCGCCGTGCGCGGTCGCCAGTATGATGAGGCCACCCAGACCATGGAGGATACCGTGGTGGTGCGCGACGTCATGGAGGGATGGAAGTATGACCGCAAGAAGGCCGGGAAGCTGACGAAGCCGGTCTTCACCATCACCGGGCGTACCTACACGCAGCGCGACCTGCTCGATTTCCTCGAGGCCAAGCAGCGCCGCGAACGTGTGGTCACCTCCAAGGAACTGGTCGAGGCCCGCTTCTCCGAGTTCGTGGATGAAAGCCTGATGAACTACGAGGATGAGCACCTCGAGCAGAAGTATCCGGACTTCCGCATGCTGATGAAGGAGTACCGCGATGGCATCCTCCTCTTCGAGCTCACCGACCAGAAGGTGTGGGGCCGTGCCGTGCGCGACACTGCGGGTCTGGAGGCCTTCCACAAGGCGCACGAACGCGACTACATGTGGCCCACTCGCTATACCGGCGATCTGTACACGTGCCAGGATGCCGCTGTGGCCAAGCTGGTGCGTGCGCAGATGAAGAAAGGCAAGCGCGGCAAGGACCTGCTGGACATCATCAACAAGACCAACGCGTTGGCCTTGGAGATCGATAACGGCACCTGGACCGCGGATCAGAAGCCCTACCTGCAGGCACTGACCACGGTGGGCCTGAGCGCCGACCAGCAGGTGGATGGCCGTGTGGTCATCGTGGACCTGAAGGAGATCATCCCGCCCACCCCGAAGACCCTGGACGAGACCCGTGGCATGGTCACGGCCGCTTACCAGGACAGCTTGGAGAAGGCGTGGATCGAGGAGCTGCGTGGCAAGTACATGGTCTCGGTGGACCGCGACGTCCTCTATTCCATCAAGTGACGGTGCACAAGGGATCCCCCGCCTGGTCGAAGGCCGCGCTGGTGGCCGTCGTCATAGCGGCGGTCCCGGCGGCCTGTACCACCACCACAGACCAGGAGGATCCCGTGGTGGCCAGGGCTTTTGATCAGGTGCTGCGCTGGAGCGACCTGCGCCAGATGGTTCCTTTGGGACTGTCCCCGGAGGACAGCGCTGTGATGGCCGAGTCGCACATCAACAACTGGATCCGCAAGCAGGTGGTGCTGCACAAGGCCGAGGAGAACCTGTCCCCGGCGGACAAGGATTTCGAGGCCCAGCTGCGGGACTACCGCAATTCGCTCGTGCTTTTCGCGTATGAACAGGCATTGGTGGACCAGAAGCTCGATACGACCTTCACCGAGGAGGAGGTGCAGGCCTACTACGAGGCCAATCAGGCCAATTTTGAGCTGCGCGATCATGCCGTGAAGCTGCGCTGGTTCCGGCTGACCGTGCCCGACCGCAAGGTGGTGAAACGCGTGGAGGACCTCTTCAAGAGCCCCAAGGAGGAGAAGCAGCACGAACTGGAGATCTGGCTCGCCTCCAATGGCGTGAACATCATCGATCGCTCGGCGGCCTGGACCTATTGGTCCGATCTGGATGCCGAGTTCCCGGTGGACCTGCCGGAGCCCCACGGGCCCGAGCGGGTGGTGTTGAACAGCGACAGCACCGCCTGGTTCCTGGAGATCCTGGAACTTCGTCCCCGGAAGAGCGCCATGCCCTTGGAACTTGTCCGCCGGGACATCCGCTCCATCCTGCTGAACCAACGAAAGCTGCAGCTCATTGAGCGCATGCGAGAAGACCTGTACCGTGAAGCCCTGCAGAACAAGGATGTCGAAGTGCATTGAGCGAGCGGCCCTCGCGGTGTCGATGCTGCTGGTCGGTACGGTCGGCATGGCCCAACCACAGGCGCTGCTCATCGACCGCGTGGTGGCCGTGGTGGGCCGGGAGGCCGTGCTCCATTCCGACCTGGCCCAGCGGCTGGAACAAGCCCGCAGCCAAGGGGCCAAGGTGGACCTGGAGATGGCCTGCGGTGAACTGGAGGACCTGCTGTACGAGAAGCTGCTGCTGGAACAGGGCCGCCTGGACAGCGTGGTGGTGGAGGAGGCCCAAGTGAACGGCGAGCTCGATCGTCGCATCCGGTACTTCGCTTCGCAACTGGGCGGGGAGAAGAAGTTGGAGGAGTTCTATGGCAAGAGCATCGCCGAGATCAAGGCCGATTTCCGCCAGCAGGTGCAGGACCAGTTGCTGGTGCAGACCATGCAGCAGAAGGTCACGGCGGATGTGCGGCTCACCCCGCGCGATGTGCAGCACTTCTACCGGTCCATCCCGGAGGACAGCGTGCCCCTGATCAATGCCGAGGTGGAGTATGCCATGGTCCTGAAAGTGCCCAAGCCGAACGAGGAGGAGGACCGACGCGTCCGGCGCAGGATGGAGGAGTTCCGCGATGCGGTCGTGAAGGGAACGAAGGATTTCTGCACCGTCGCCATCCTGTACTCCGAGGACCCCGGTTCGGCCAAGGAATGCGGGGAGCTCGGCCTGGTGCCGCAGGGCGTCATGGTGCCCGAGTTCGATGCCGTGGCGCTCAGCCTCAAGGAAGGCGAGGTGTCGCAGGTGTTCAAGACCCAGTATGGCTGGCACTTCATGCAGTTGATCGAGCGTCGGGGTGAGCAGTACAATGCCCGCCATGTGCTGATGCGTCCGCAGGTGGGGGCCGCCGACCTCCAGGTGGCGCGCGAGCTGTTGGATAGCCTGGTGCGTGGTATTCGGGCGGGTTCCATCGACATGGGGGCCGCCGCCCAGGAGCTTTCGGATGACGAGGATAGCAAGGGCCTCAACGGCGTGATGATCGACCCCAGCTCCAATTCGGCACGCTGGGACATGGGGTCGTTGGACCAACAGACCTTCTTTGTACTGGACAAGTTGAAGCCGGGCGAGGTCAGCGATCCGCAGTTGGTGGTGATGCCCGATGGCACCAAGGCCTACCGGATCCTTCGCCTCATCCAGCGCACGGCACCGCATCGGGCGAACCTGAAGGACGACTACCGCCTCATCCAGCAGGCGGCAGAGGGCAAGGCCCGTGCGAAGGCGGTGGATGATTGGGTCGCCGAGCGGCTGAAGGGCACCTACGTGCGCCTTTCCGCCGAGCATGCCACCTGCCCGTTCCAGCATGATTGGGCCAAGCTGGAGCCCACCAACTGACCCTTCACGCATAGCGACGAAGCACATGAACATTCCAGGGAACGATGTCCAAGCGGTTGAACAGTTCGGCGAACGCTACCGTCGGCTGAAAGGGGAGGTGGGCAAGGTCATCATCGGTCAGGACCAGGTGGTGGACCTGGTGCTCCTCGGTATCTTCAGCAAAGGCCACTGCCTGTTGGTGGGCGTGCCCGGTCTGGCGAAGACCCTGTTGGTCAACACCGTCGCCAAGGCCTTGGGCCTCACTTTCAACCGCATCCAGTTCACGCCCGACCTGATGCCCAGCGACATCATCGGTTCCGAGATCCTGGACGAGAGCCGCCACTTCCGTTTCGTGAAGGGGCCCATCTTCGCCAATTTGGTGCTCGCGGACGAGATCAACCGGACACCGCCCAAGACCCAGGCCGCCCTGTTGGAGGCCATGCAGGAGCGCGCGGTCACCGCCTCCGGGCAGACGCACGGGCTTCCCGATCCCTTCTTCGTGCTCGCCACCCAGAACCCGATCGAGCAGGAGGGGACCTATCCATTGCCCGAGGCCCAGTTGGACCGCTTCATGTTCAACATCTGGGTGGACTATCCCAAGTATGCTGATGAGCTGGCGGTGGTGAAGGCCACCACGAGCGATCGGCCCGCTACCGTGGAGCCAGTGCTCAGCGCGGAGGAGATCCTGTACTACCAAGGCCTGGTGCGCCGGATCCCAGTGCCGGACAACGTGCTCGAGTATGCCGTGAAGCTCGTGGGGCGCACGCGTCCCGGTACGGA
>CAUJFM010000163.1 GCA_963169595.1 Bacteroidota bacterium
GTGTTAGCGCACCGGGGGCTTTTTCGTTGCGCGATATCGGCGCGTCATTGTAGAGAGAGAGAGAGAGAGAGAGCCGCATCAACCCAGCGGCCTTTGCGGTCGAAAGCCCTTGCGGGCGGGGGCGATATGCCATTAGCTCCATGACCATGGCGATGCCAGGCCAACTTTACCCAGCGCAACAGATCCTCACCGACAGCGAACCCTCGGAGCAGCAGGTTCAAGCTGTACAGCAATCCGAATATAAGCACGAGAAAACCAGAAAGGACATCAGCCCAAGGGTCGTTCTGCATTCGGCCCCTAACTTTCCCTCTCCATGCACGACCCGCGCCTCTCCGAAGCCCTGCCCGAGCTGCTGCGTGAAGGCTTGCTGACGCCCGAGCAGGCTGAGCGTATCCGGGCGCGGTACCAGGCAGGCAGCGAGCAGGCTGGCAACCGGCAACTGCTGGTGTTCGCCATCCTGGGCAGCTTGCTGGTGGGGCTGGGCATCATCCTCATCATCGCGCACAACTGGGATGACCTTTCCCGCCCGCTGCGCACCCTGCTCGCCTTTGCACCGGTGCTGCTGGGCCAGGGCTTGGTGTGGTACACCCTGCGACACAAACCCACGGTGACCGGCTGGCGCGAGGGCAGCGCGGTGCTGCTGGCCTGCGGGCTCTTCGCTTGCGTGGCGCTGATCAGCCAGATCTACCACATCCACGGCGAACTGAGCGGCTACCTGCTCACCTGCGCGCTGCTCATCGCCCCGCTGCTGTACCTCCCCGGATCGTTCGTGGTGGCCCTGGGCTACCTGGCGGTCGTGACCTGGCACGCCACCCTGGTGCGTGCCGATGGGGCCGGCGAGCTGCCGTGGATGGCGCTGCCGCTGCTGGCCGCGTTCGTGCCCTACTACGTGCAGCGCGCACGGCATGAAGGGGGCACCGTGGGCTTCTGGTGGCTCAGCCTCTTCGCGGCACTGGCGCTCGGGATCCTCTCCCAGCTCTTCTACCAGGAATGGACCATGCTGCACATCCTGGCCCTGGTGGCGCTCTCCGCGGCATACACCCTGGTGCCCTGGCTGGCCCCACGACCTGAACTGCGCACCTGGCCCTGGGTGCTGGTGGGTGGCCTGGCACAGCTGGTCCTCTTCTTCATCTTCAGCTTCCGCCCGGTGTGGGAGGAACTGATCGACGAGCCCACACGCCACCTCGGCGGGGACCTGATCCCCATCACCCTCCTGCTGCTCATCGGCCTGGGCGCCTACATCATTGCTGCCCGTCGGCGCCGACTATTGGAGCGCTGGCCTTATCCCGAGGGCTTCGTGCTGGTCCTCGTGGCATACGTGGTGGGCCTGGCCTCACCAGCTTTCGCAGCCGTGCTCATCAACCTGGCCCTGCTGGCCCTGGGCGTGGTCACCGTGCGGCACGGCATCGAACAAGGTTCATTGCGCCGCATGAACCTGGGGCTGAGCGTGCTGAGCCTCACCATCCTGCTCCGCTTCTTCGACACCGACCTGAGCTTCGTGGTGCGCGGCCTCGTGTTCATCGCGATCGGCGCGGGTTTCCTGTACATGAACCTGCGCCTGGTGCGCCAACGGCAACACCATGGGAACACGCGTTAAGTGGCTCGCCTTCGGGGGCATGGTGCTCTTCCAACTGGCCCTGCCCGGCTGGGTGATCGTGGACCACGAACGCGTACTGACCGAGGGCGAGGTCTTCCTGTTCCGCACCGAACCCATCGACCCGCGCGACCCCTTCCGCGGCGAGTACGTGACGCTGAACTTTGAGGCGGAGAGCGGGCAATGGGCCTCCCCCACGGCCTCCACCGAGGAATACGTTCGAAGTTCGGCCTTTGCCGTGCTCGGGACCGACACCGGTGGCTTTGCCCGCATTGAACGGCTTACGCACGAACAGCCCACCGGCAGCGACTTCGTCGAAGTGACGTTCATGTCCTACGGGGGCGATGGCGTGTCGCGCGTGTCGTTGCCCTTCGATCGCTTCTACCTGGAGGAGGGCGATGGGGCCACCACCGAGCAGATGTTGCAGCCCCAATGGTCCAACGACACGCTGGTGCAGCCGCTGCCGGCCCATGCCGTGGTGCGCATCCTGAAAGGCCGAGCCGTGATCGAGGACCTGGTGGTGGGCGGAAGGTCGATCCATGAATGGCTGAAGGACATGCCGGCCTCCGAGTGACCGGTCCTGTCGATCACGGGCGCGCGACCCTGCGTCGTTCCTCCTCCACCACCGCCATGCTGGCACCGATGGCGGCCATGGCCGGACCGAACATGATGCCGAAGAGCGGCAGCTTCATCACCAGGTTGAACAGCGCACCGTTCGCCAGCACCAGCCCGAGGCGCGCATTCACCGCACGCACGCTCTCACCGATCCGCATCCGACGCCGCTCGAACACGTAGTCCACCATGGAGAATCCGTAGAAGTAGCTCGATATGATGAAGAGGATGACGAAGCTGAATGGCGCCAGCCACGGCAGCAGCAAGGTGGCCACCCACACGCCCACCGAAATGCCCAGCTCGAGCACACCATTGCGTGCCGCGATGATCGCCCCGCGGAACGCATCCCTGGCCAACTGCACCCAGCTGAACGGATAGGTGCGGCCCGTAAGCACTTCCTCGGTGCGCTCGCTGGCATAGGCCAGCAGCGGCGCGAGCAGGATGAGCACGAGGTACTTGTTCACCTTGAAGATCACAAAGAGCACGGCGATGCGCACCAGCAGGGCCACGAGGTGATCGCGCACCCCATCGAAGGCTTCCTTGATCGCGTTCCACGTGGACCCCTCATCGGACGTGGCGGGCAGGGAAAGCCAGGCGGAAAGCCAGGCCGTGAGCTCATCCATGGGTCCCTGCAGCACCTGGAAGAAGGCATACACGAGCCCGGCGAATAGCAGCACGGGGACCAGGAACATCCAGCCCATGCCATGGCGCAGCGCGAAGCCGAAGGCGCGCCCGAACGTGGAAAGCCCCTTGCCGAAGCCGTTCATGATGTGCCAAAGATCCGGAGGCGATGGTGATCGTTGCGCGGAGTTCCATGAACGGCCGCCCGATCAGCCCGATGGCGCTGGCTACCTTTGTCCTTTGCCGACCGCATGGAACTGGACGCCCTCACCGCCATTTCGCCCGTGGATGGGCGATACCGCGACCGCACCCGCCACCTTGCCGCCTGGTTCAGCGAACAGGCGTTGATGCGCTACCGCCTGCGGGTGGAACTGGACTACTTCGCCTTCCTCTGCGAGATCCCCCTGCCCGAACTGGCCGGAACGGACCTTTCGCGCACCGCCGCCCTGCGCCGCCGGATCGAGGAGCTGAGCACCGGTGATGCGCAGCGCATCAAGGACATCGAGAAGGTGACCAACCACGATGTGAAGGCCATCGAGTACTTCCTGAAGGAGCGCCTGGAGGAATGCGGGCTCACGGCGCAGCAGGAGTTCGTGCATTTCGCGCTCACCAGCCAGGACATCAACAACACGGCCCTGCCGCTGCTGGTGAAGGATTTCGTGCACAGTGCCTACCTGCCCGCGCTCATCACCCTGCGCGACCAGCTGCACGGTCTGGCGCTGGACTGGGCGCAGGTGCCCATGCTGGCGCGCACGCACGGCCAGCCCGCCTCCCCCACTCGGCTGGGCAAGGAAGTGCAGGTGTTCGTGGAGCGCCTGGACCGCCAGGTGAAGCAGCTGCGTGAGGTGCCCTTCAGCGGGAAGTTCGGCGGGGCCACGGGCAACTTCAACGCCCACCACGCCGCCTATCCCGAACTGGACTGGGTGAAGCTCGCGGACCGCTTCCTGGAGGAGAAGCTCGGTCTGCGCCGCCAGCAGTTCACCACGCAGATCGACCACTACGACGACCTGGCGGCGCTCTTCGATACCATGCGCCGCATCAACACCATCCTGATCGACCTGTGCCGCGATGTGTGGCAGTACATCAGCATGGACTACTTCCGCCAGCGCGTCAAGGCCGGCGAGGTCGGCAGCAGCGCCATGCCGCACAAGGTGAACCCCATCGACTTCGAGAACGCCGAAGGGAACCTGGGCATGGCCAACGCGGTGTTCGGCTTCCTCAGCGAGAAGCTGCCCATCAGCCGCCTGCAGCGCGACCTCACCGACAGCACGGTGACCCGCAACATCGGTGTGCCCATGGCCCATACCATGATCGCGCTGGACGCCATCCGCAAGGGCCTGGGCAAACTGCTGCTGAACGAGGGCGCCATCCAGCGCGACCTCGAGGCCCAATGGGCCGTGGTGGCCGAAGGCATCCAGACCATCCTGCGGCGCGCGGGCTATCCGCAGCCCTATGAGCGCCTGAAGGACCTCACCCGCGGCAAGGAACGCATCACGGCCCAGGACATCAGCGCCTTCATCGAAGCACTGGACGTAAGCGAGGACATCAAGGTCCAGCTGCGCCAGTTGACCCCGCACACTTACACCGGCATCGACCTGCTGGGCCGGGTGATGCCTTGACCCCCCTGGGCGCATGATCGCGCGCTGCTGGCGGCTGTGCTCATCGCGGACCTTCCGTTGGAGCGTCCTGCTGGTGGTGCTGCTCAGCGGTACGGCCATCTGGTGGTGCGACCGCCAGGTGCGGCTCACTTATTCGGTGCTCCTGTACGACCGGATCGAGGAACTGCCGCACAACCGGGTGGGCCTGGTACTGGGCACCGCGCAACGCAACCGCGGTGGCGGGCCCAATCCCTACTTCACCCACCGCATCAACGCGGCGGCGGCCTTGTACCACGCGGGGAAGGTGGACCATCTGCTGCTCAGTGGCGACAACCGTCATCTCAGCTACAACGAGCCGTGGGCCATGCGCCGTGCGCTGATCGAACGCGGTGTGGACAGCACCCGCATCACGCTCGACTTTGCCGGGTTCCGCACCCTGGACAGCATGGTGCGCGCCCGCGAGGTGTTCGGTCAGCGACGCTTCACGGTCATAAGCCAGCGCTTCCACAACGAGCGGGCCGTGTATATCGCCCGGGAACGTGACATCGAGGCCATCGGCTTCAACGCCACCGATGTGGGCACGGCGGCCGGCCTGCGCACACAGCTTCGTGAGAAACTGGCGCGGGTGAAGGTCTATATCGATGCCCTGCTCGGCATCCAGCCACATTTCCTCGGAGAACCCGTCACCATTGGCGAACAGCGCTTCCCGAGCGACCATGCACCGCTGGTGCCCGAAGCGCAGGCCCGTTGATCAGATCCCGAACTCCACCTGGAACATGGCGGTCCAGCTGCTGCCCGGCGCATCCAGGGCCATCTGCCGCTGCTGCCAACGATAACCGGCATACACCTGCAGTTTGATGCGGTGCCCGTTCAGGTACTTCGTGGACCCCAGCAGCAGTTCCTGGGTGGTCCTGGCCAGGGTGCCGAGCGACGCAGCTGGCACCACCTGCGTGTACCGCGTGGCGAGCTCGTAATTGCTGCGGAACAGCCGGCTGGCCTGCACATTGAGACCGGTGCCGGCCTGCACGAACCGAACGGCACCATCCTGCGAGAAGGTCAGCGGATCATCGCTCTGGCGATCGAAGTACTCGGCCATCAGGCCCCAGCCCTTGTGCTTGAACATCATATCCGCGATGAACGTGGTCATGTCGCGCGATGCATACAGTTCAGGACCGAGCTGGCCGCCGGTGCGCACGGCGTCCTCATTGGCACTGTACGTGACCGCCAGGCTCAGCTTGGGCCGTGGCTCGAACTCCAGGTCCCCTTCGGAGTAGTCCCCGCTGTTGGTGAACTTGCCCAAGGGGAGCCATTCCACGCGCCCCGTGTAGCACATGCCCGCATCACCGGGCGAGCCACCACGGCCGTCGCCTGTGGTGAACGCGCCCTTCACCTGCAGCTCCTGTCCACCGGCCGGCAGCGTCCAATAGGCGAAAAGACCAAAGTCACGGTCCAACGTATAGGCCGCGTTGGCGATGGAGCGATCGGGGAACTGCAGGTTGCCCGAGGAGATCACCCGTTCCCGGTTGCCGGGCAGCTTGCTCTGGCCGAACCCCAGGTAGAAGCGCTTGTTCAAATGGTAGTACACCATGGCATCACGCACGGTCTGCGGGGCACCCGATTCCAGATCGATGTCCGATCGGGCGAATGACAATTGGAGGTAGTAGCGGAAGTTCTGGTTCAACACGAAGCCGTCCAAACGCAGCCGCAACCGACGCACCCGCGCATCCACCTGATCGATGTCCAGGTCATCCCCTCCATGCGTGGTGAAGCCCATGCGGCTCTGCATGCGGAAGCGGAGGTGCAGCATGAACAGGGAGTCCTTGCTGATGCTGATCCCATCCTTGACCTCGATCAGTGCGCGCTCATCCACCTCCTGGTGCTGGGCCCACGAAATGGATGGCAGGAGGATGATCGACAGCAACAAACTGCCGACCACCCGAAATAGGTGGTTCCGGTACATCGCAGTGCGAAAAAGGAAACCCAATGTTAACTCAGGATATCCCGGTGGTTAAGGTTCGCTGGTAGACCACCAGGTCGTTGGCCGGTACCTCACCGAGTCCCAACAGGCGCATCTGGGTGATGAGCTGTCCGCGATGCTGGGTGCCATGATTGATGCAGTGCAGCACCATCTGCCAGGCGGATTGCCGGTGGGTGCGGCCTTTCAGGTCGGCATAGCTGACGATGGCGTGCAGCGCATCCGGCCCCATTCCCTTCACCACCGCATGGAACCGCTGGAGCACGGGCGGCACGGTATCCAGCGAGCGCTCCGGCACGGCCGGCCAAGCGGTGGGTGTGCCAGTGAGCCGGCCCCACCAGGTGTTCTCCGCATCGCGGATGTGCAGCAGGGTGGCCCGCAACGTGGGAAAGCTCCCTCCCACCGCGCGGTCCAGGACCTCGTCAGGCTCGTGCATCAGTCGTTCCACGAAGCGGGTGCCGGCCCACAGGCCGTAGTCGGCATAGTGGTGAAGGAGATCGGTCATGCGTGCAGCAGGTGGATAACGTTGTTAAAAATAGGTGCGCATCATGCATCGAGCGCGGGTGAGGCCCCGTCGAACTTCGCAGGGACGACCACCACATGATCGGCACACTGTTCGGCAAGAAGAAGATCACAGAGGAGAAGCTGGCCAACGCGTTCGTGAATGCCGTGCTGGAACTGACCGCCGCAGGCTTTCCGATGGTCGCGGCCGAGCTGAACGAAGCGCCCGAGTTCGAGGTATCGCCGGGCCTGAAGGAGGAGGATGACGGTCCCTTTGCGACGATCGTGCTCGCGGCCAACCTGGTGGAGATGCAGCGTACGATCGGCCCGGGCCTGGACAAGCGTCTCTTCGCCCTGTCCATCTCCAAGTTCGCCCAGGCGATGGGCAGTGACGCAGCCACCGTGGAACGCCAGGTGAAGGACCTGCAGGGCCGCATGGACCGGCTCAACTTCCCCAGCAAGAACACGGTCTATGCCATGGGCAAGGTGCTCTTCCACGAGTATGACCTGTTCTGCTTCCAGGACAGCTACTTCCGGGAGATGCGCGCCCCGAACCCCATCATCCTCAAACGGCTGAACGGCCTGATGGGCTACTTCATGTGGAGCTGGACCGAAGTGGTGGACCAGTACCGCGTGGTCTGAGCCCAGCTCAACGGGCCGCCTCGATCCCCAGTCGCTCCACGGCCATTCCAACGATCTCCTCGCCGATGGCCAGCGCCGCCGTGGCGGCCGGTGAAGGCGCGTTGAGCACGTGGATGTGGTTGCCCCGCGTCTCAATGCGGAAGTCGTCCACCATGTTGCCATCCGTGCCGAGCAGCATGGCCCGCACACCGGCCCGGCCGGGTTCGATGTCCTCCATCTGAAGTGAGGGTACCAGCCGCTGCAGCGTGCGCAGGAAGAGCTTCTTGCTGAAGGCCCGGCGGTACTCGTTGATGCCGTAGCCCATGTTGCGCATGAACAGCTTCCAGGTGCCTCCGTAGCCCAGCGCCTCCAGCGTGTCCTTCGGGTCGAAATCGGTCTTGCCGTAGCCTTCACGCTTGAACGTGAACACCGCATTGGGTCCGCACTCGATGCTGCCATCGGTCATGCGGGTGAAGTGCACGCCCAGGAAGGGGAAGCGCGGATCGGGCACCGGGTAGATCAGGTGCTTCACCTTGTGCTTGGCCTGTTCGGTGAGCTCGTAGTAATCGCCGCGGAAGCCCACGATGCGCTCCGGGAAGGAGACGCCATCGCCCTTCGCCAGGCGGTCGCTCTGCAGCCCCGCACAGAAGATGACATAGCGCGTGGTGTGCTCCCCCTTGGACGTGCGCACCGTGCTGATGTCCCCGTCCTGCTTCACGCCCAGGTAGGCCTCGCCCAGGCTGACGCGGCTCTTCGGCTGTTTCCCCAAGGCCACCTCGGCCATCTTCTCGGTGGCGCCGCGGAAGTCGATGATGCCCGTGCAGCCCACGCGGATACCGGCGATGCCTTCGCAGAAAGGCTCGATCTCCTTGATCTGCGCGGCATCCACGCGGGTCATGTCCTCGATGCCGTTCGCCTGGCCGTGGTTCCATATCTTCTCCAAACGGGGCAGCTCCTCCTTGTCGGTGGCCACGATGAGCTTGCCGCAGACATCGTGCTTCACGCCATACTGCTTCGCGAAGGCGACCAGCTCGCGGCGACCGGTGACGCAATTGCGCGCCTTGAAGCTGCCGGGCTTGTAGTAGATGCCGCTGTGGATGACCCCGCTGTTGTTGCCGGTCTGGTGGTCGGCCAGGGCCTTCTCCTTCTCCAGCAGCAAGATCCGCAGGTCGGGGCGGCTGTTCTGGAGCTTGTAGAAGGTGGCGGCACCTACGATACCTCCACCCACGATCACGACATCCCAGTTCGGCTTGGCTTGCATGTTGCTGGATCGATGCCGCGAAGGTACGTGGGGGCCGATCAGTCCTCCTCTGCGGCCAGCTCCACTTCCTCCCGCGGCACCAGCATCAGCAGGATGAAGCCCACCACGAAGAAGCCGCCGATGAAGATCACGGTGTTGCGCAGATCGCCGGTGAGCTGGTAGACCAGGCCATAGACCAGTGTGCCGAGCACTGTGCCTACGTAGTAGCTCACATCGTAGAAGGAGAAGTACGAGGCATGGTCGATGGTGTCCGGCAGGAACTTGGCGTAGGTGCTGCGGGACAGGGCCTGGCTGCCCCCCATCACAAGGCCCACACCACAGGCGAGGACATAGAACTCCGAGGCCCATTGGATGCTGTAGGCCGCCACGCAGAGCCCCACCCACACCACGCAGCCCATGGTGAGCGC
>CAUJFM010000164.1 GCA_963169595.1 Bacteroidota bacterium
CAGAGGTTCCAGTTGGGGTCGGTGACCCGCGGCGTCTGTGCCTGCAGGACGTGTGACAGAAGAATGCAGAGGATGGTCAGGGTGCGCATGGGCCGTGCGCTCCCTTTAGCTCTTCATGTTCTCGAACTGGAGCGGAAGCTCGAAATCCTCCTGACGGCACAGTGCCATCACCGCCTGCAGGTCATCGATCTTCTTGCCGTTCACGCGGATCATGTCGTCCATGATCTGGGGCTGCACTTTGAGCCCGCTGTCCTTGATGGCCTTCACGATCTTCTTGGCCGTTTCCCGTTCGATGCCCTGCTTCACCTTGATGATGCGGTAGAGCGTCTTTCCGCTCGGCGTGGGCTCTCCGCTGAGGTCGTAGCTGCGCACATCCACCTTCTGCTTGCCGCTGCGTTCGAGCAGGATGTCCAGGATGGCATCGAGCTTCAGGTGGTCCTCGGTGCTCACCTTGATCGTCAGGGCCTTCTTATCGAGCTCGATGCTGCTGTTGGACCCCCGCAGGTCGTAGCGGGTGTCGATCTCGCGTTTCACCACATTGATCGCATTGTCGAGCATCTGCAGGTCGACCTTGGAGAGGATATCGAAGCTGGGCATGACGGGTGGAACTATGGTGCAAAGGTCCGGTTTGATGCCGTGCTTCCCAAAACGAAAGGGGCGGCCCAGCCGGACCGCCCCTTCCGTTGAAAGGTCACAGGATCACTTGGTCACCACCACGCGGAAGTCCGAGCGCTGACCGTTGGCGAACTCCATGCGGAACATGTAGGTGCCGTTGGCCAGGCCTTGGAGGTCCATGGTGAGGGCCTGGTCGCCGCCGAGGGCGATCTTGTCCGTCATCACCAGGGCGCCGCTCAGGTCGAACACCTGGAGGGTGGCCGCACCGCTCATGCCCTTGAGGGGGATGCGCAGCACGTTGGCCGTGGGGTTGGGGTAGGGGGTGAGCTCCACACGATCGACATCGTTCACGCTCACATCAGCAGGTACCATTTTGGCGCCAACGGTAGTGTGTGTGGCATCAGTGAAGGAACCCCAGGTCCCGTTGTCGTTCATCAGGTAGATGGGCTGGTCAAGTTCAGCCTGCAAACGAGTGTAGTCCAACGACTCGCCAAAACCAAGGAACACATCCGTGGAAGGGGAGTAGCTGCAGAATAGGTACTTCTTGTTGTCCTCCATCTGGAAGGTCTCCGTGAAGGGGACGTACACCACTTGAGCACCGAGGTCCTCCTCATAGAAATACTCGCCAAGCTGAAGCAGCACGATGTTGTTGGTCGTGGCATCGTTCCAACCGGTGAACGCATCGGCCCACTCGTAAATGCGGGCCTCGAGCACTTCACCGTCCATGCTGGCACCGCCCGACTTGGAGGCCGAGGTGTAAATGCCCTCCACCTTGTAGCCACTGGCATTGGGGTGGCTGAAATAGGAACAGGCCATGAAGCTCGGAGCGTTCAGCGTGGCACGTACATGCTGCTCGGCGCGGGGCTGGAACGTGGTCGGGTCAATACGGCCGTAGGCAAAGAGGTCGCCAGCGTAGAAGTTGAAACCAAAGGTGTCATCGCTGGGGAAATCGTCAGCGTTCGGAGAGGACACCGTGTAGGTAGCCTCATAGTAGCCGCTCCAGGTGGCCTGCGTGAAAGCAGGCAGGGCAAAGAATGCGCTGTCGCCGCTCAGGATGGAACCGGCGTCGGAGGTGTTGTTGTACACTTCCGTGCCATTCTGGGTAACCACACAGTTCACGGTCACACCGGATTGGTCGGCAGAACCGAAGTTCTTGATCCAACTGCCCATGTTCACCGAGAAGTTGATGGCGTTGGCCAGAGGACCCGGCATGGCGCTATACTGAGGAATGGAGGCAAGCTCCGAGGACGTATGCAGGTTGAACTCATACACGCCCTGTACGCTGCCGATCAGCATTTCCACGTTTCCGGCCAGGATCTCGTTATACAGCGTCGCACCGGCATCGGTGGAGATCATTACGACGGGAATGGTCACGCTAGGGCCGTTCGTACCACTACCCATGGCGACCGGTGCGCCTTGGTTGTTGATGATGACGACCCCGATGGCTCCAGCGTCCTGGGCGTTCAATGCTTTCAAGCCGAACTCGCAGGTGCCGCGGTATACCACGGCGATCTTACCAGCAAGCTCAGCATTGTTCACCAGCGTGTTGCAACCCAGTGAGTCAGCTTCCGTTCCATCATCCACAAAGGCGGCAAAGCCCTGAATGGTGTTGGCCGGGTCGTTCAGGTCGGGCGTGGCACCCCAGTTGTCAGCCCATGTGAATTCCAATGCGCCTTCCAACGCTGCTGGCTGGAGCACATAGGTGGTGATCTGCGCCTCTGCCGAGAATGCTGCCAGCAACAGACCACATCCGAGTAGTGACTTTTTCATGCTTCGTTCGGTTTGGGTTCAACTACACTTTGATCGTCAATGGTGATACCGGAAGGGGTCCGTATCACAACCGCAATGATAACCACTCATCACCATGTTCCCAACTGGTCACGCAAGTTGATCTGGCGACCATCCCTGCGTGCCCAGTTCGGGTTCTTTCTTCGTAAGTGCTTTATGCTCAGTCTGTTGGCAGATTGGTGGGTGCGGGTCCAACAACTGGGTGGCCGGTTTCTCCGGCCATGGTCCTCCACCATCCGGACCGGATGTGGACCTTCGCGCATGGCCTTGGTGGTTCGCCGTGTGAACGGGAAGCAGGCGTTGGAGCAGTTCATCCGGCTACCGGACCGGTTGCCCGGCCAGCGTCCCGGGCGTGTGCCGCCGTTGTTGGCCGATGAACGTGCACTGCACGACTCGGAACGCAACCTGGCAGCCCATGGCTGTGAGATGGCCCATTGGATCGCTGAGCAGGATGGTGTGCCGGTCGGCCGGGTGATGGGCATCCTGCACGAGCCCTACAACACGTTGCATGGTGAGCGCACGGCCCGCTTCTTCCAGCTGGACGCGGTGAGCGATCCCGCCGTCGTGCAAGCCCTGCTCCAAGCGGTGGAGGATTGGGCCCGCAGCTTCGCGGCCGATCGGATCATGGGGCCCTATGGGTTCAGCGACAAGGATCCCCAAGGGTTGCAGGTCTTCGGGCTGGAGCATCTTCCGGTGCTTGCCACACCGACCAACCCCGGTTTCCTTCCTGGATTGGTGGAGGCCTGTGGCTACCACAAGCTCACGGACGCAGTGTCCTACCGCGTGGACATGCCCGCGCAGCTCCCGGCAGCGTATGACCGCATCGCGGACCGGGTCATGCGTGATGGCCGGTTCAGGCTCGTTCCCCTGCGGGGTCGGGGGGACCTCAAGCCGTGGATCATGCCGGTGCTTCGCCTGGTGAACCAGGCCTATGGCGGGCTGCTCGGTTTCATCCCCATGAGCGAGGAGGAGATGCGATTGCTGGCCGCCCAATACGTCCCCATCCTGGACCCGGCCTTCGTGAAGATCGTGGCGGAGGAGGAGATCCCGGTCGCCTTCGTGGTGGCCCTGCCCGATATCAGTGAAGGACTGCAACGGGCCAAGGGCCGCTTGTTCCCCTTCGGATGGTGGCACATCCTCCATGCCATGCGGCGCTCGCAACAACTGGACCTGCTGCTGGGCGCTGTGCGGCCAGACCTGCAAGGACGGGGCCTCACCTGTGTGCTCGGACGTGCGCTGCTCACGGAGGCACGCGGTCGTGGGATGACCCACCTGGACAGCCATCTGGTGCTGGAGACCAATCTCCGTATGCGGGCTGAACTGGAGCGGTTGGGCGGCGTGGTCTGGAAGCGTTACCGCATGTATGTCAAGGAGTTATAACATGTGCGGAGCGCGTGGGATCGCTGGAATGGTGGGCTGACAGTCTGTCGGGAATGAACAAGCGGCATGGTTCCTGACGTTCTCCAAGCACTATGGAACGCGAAACGACGATCGAAAGGTCACTCTACATCAATGCTTCTCCCGAAGTCATCTGGCGGGTGCTGACCGAGCCGGAGCTGACCAAGCTCTATCGCGAGGGATGGCAGGTGCGCAGCGATTGGAAGCGTGGGGGACCCGTGCAGTGGTTCGAGAAGTTGGAGGGCGTGGAACAGCTCAAGGCCCAGGGGACGCTCATGGCCTACCTGCCGGGCGATCGGCTGCGCTATACCTGGCTTGACCTCAGGCACCAGCTTCCGGATGAACCCGCGAGCTACACCACCGTGGACATCAGTTTGCATCCGGAGCGCGACGGTCGCACCCACCTGCACCTGTGGCATGGCGACTTCGCCGGTCTACCGCAGGATGTGCGCCGGGCCCGCGAGGTGGGCCGCCAGTGGGTCGAGGCCTTGGTCGGTCTGAAGCGCGTGGCCGAGGAGCAACAGGGCCAGATGGCCGCCTGAGCATGGGCCACCATCCGGACCGCGTGGTCCTCACCGTGGATGCGGTCATCACCGATGGTGAGGGCCGCGTGCTGGTGATGGAACGTGGCACCGATCCCTTTCGCGGCACCTGGGTCTTCCCCGGTGGCTTGGTCGATCCCGGTGAGACCGTGGAACAGGCCTGCATCCGGGAAGTGCGCGAGGAGTTGGGCCTTGACGTGAAGCTCACCGGCCTGATCGGCATCTACTCGGAACCCGGTCGCGACCCGCGCGGGTCCTTCGTCAGCATCGCTTTTCGGGCCGAGATCGTAGACGGCACGCCTATCATCAGCCCTGAGGCCAGTGCATATCGCTGGCTGGATACGAATGAAGAGGTGCCCATGGGCTTCGACCATGCCCGCATCCTCGCTGACCACCGCGCTCAGATGCGCGCCTGGTAGGTGTACAACTCGTAGTAGCGGCCCTCCTTCGCGATCAGCTCGGCGTGCGTGCCGCGTTCCGCAATGCGGCCCTGTTCGATCACCAGGATCTCCGTGGCCTGCCGGATGGTGCTCAGGCGGTGTGCGATCACGAAGGTGGTGCGGTCCTTCACCAGTTCGTTCAGGCTCTTCTGGATCAGTGCCTCGCTCTCGGTGTCCAGGTTGCTCGTGGCCTCATCCAGGATCAGGATCTTCGGGTCGGCCAGCATGGCCCGTGCGATGGCCACGCGCTGCCGTTGGCCGCCGCTCAGCTTCACGCCGCGCTCACCGATCACCGTGTCCAGTCCAAGTTCCATCCGGTCGGTGAACTCGTTCACGTACGCGCCTTTCACGGCCTTCATCAACTGATCCTCGGTGGCGTCCGGGCGGGGGAAGAGGATGTTCTCCCGGATCGTGCCCTCGAAGAGGAAGTCGTCCTGCAGCACCACGCCGAGGTGCTTGCGGTAGCTGCTCAGGCGCACCTTGCTCAGGTCGTGCCCATCGATGGTGACGGTGCCGGCGGTGGGGGTGAGGTAGGTCGCCACCAGTCCGGCGATGGTGCTCTTGCCGCTGCCGCTCGTGCCCACCAGTGCGATCACGGAGCCCTTCGTGGCAGTGAAGTCGATACCGTGCAGCACCTCCTTGCCCTCCTCGTAGGCGAAGCGCACATCGTGGAAGGCGATGTCACCCTTCACTTCGTCCAGCACGATGGGCCGTTCCTCGGCGATGTCCTCGGGCTGCATGTTCATGATCTCCTCGGTGCGGTCCAGTCCGGCGAAGGCTTCGGTGAGCTGGCTGCCGATGTTGCTCATCTGCACGATGGGCGCGATCATGAAGCCGAGCAGCACGGTGAACTGCACGAACTCGCCGCTGGTGAGTTCACCGCCCACCATCTGGTAGGCTCCGATGCCCATGATGCCCGCGCTGGCCAGCCCGAGCAGCAGGGTGCTCATGCTGCTGATGAAGGAGGTGGCGGTGAGGCTGGTCCTCACGTTGTCGAAGAGCCGCTGCACGCCCCGCTCGAAGGTGCGGTTCTCCTGCTCCTCCGCGCCGAAGCCCTTGATCACGCGCACGCCGTTCAGCGATTCCGTCAGTCGACCGGTCACCTCCGCGTTGATGACGCCCCTCGTGCGGAAGATGGGCCGGATGCGACCGAATGCCTTCATGGCCACAAAGGCGAAGATGCCCACCGGCACCAATGTGAAGAAGGTCATCCACGGGCTGATGTAGATGAGCCACACCAGCGAGATCAGCGCCGTGAGCGTGCCACCGATCAGCTGCACCAGACCGGTGCCCACCAGGTTGCGCACGCCCTCCACATCGCTCATGATCCGGCTCACGAGCGCACCGCTCTTCGTGTTGTCGAAGAAGCTCGTGGGCAGCGAGAGGATCTTGCGCTGCACCTGCGTGCGTAGCTGGCTGATGAGCAGCTGCGCCTCCACGCTCAGCAGTTGGGTCAGGGCATAGCTCGTCACGCTCTGCACCACCAGCGCACCCACCACGGCGCCCAGCAGCACCCACAGCATCTGCAGGTCGCCCTGTCCCACCACATCGTCCAGCAGGTATTTGGTGCTTCCCGGCAGCACCATGCCCGCCACGCGGCTCACCACGATCAGCAGCAGGCCCAGGAGCATGTGCTTGCGCCGGGGCCAGATGTACTGCCAGAATGCCGTGCGCCAGGTCACCTTGCGTTCGGCCTTGGGCAGTTCGCCGGCCTTCGCGCGCATCGTGGCCTTGGGACCGTTGGGTGTGCGCTCGGCGCGGGACGTGGGCAGTTTCGTGGTGGTCGGGAGCATGGGTGGTCGCGTTTTGGCAATTCCCGGACCGTTCTTGTCGGCGCGCCGGATCGTCAGTGCCGCACTTCTGCCGACCTTGCGCCGCCTGAGCGTAACAGCGTTCCCGGCCCACGCCATGAAGATGCGCATCAACAAGCTGCTCGACCGAGCGCTCATCCCCGACAACGGAGGCGAACTGCTGCTCTACCAGCGCGGCGATGAGTACAGCATCGAGGTGGTCGGCATCCGGGGCGAGCTGATGTCCACGGCCAT
>CAUJFM010000165.1 GCA_963169595.1 Bacteroidota bacterium
CCAGGTGATCGTTCCCACGGTCATGGTGTGATCACCTCCAGCAGTTTCACCTGCCGCACATTGCGACCGGGCTTGCGGTCATCGGGGAGCACCAGTTGCAGCGGCCCGTGGCGCTCGCTCAAGGGTTGGCCGTTGCGCGACCAGGCCAGCAGCACCGGACGTTCGCTGAAGTCATGGAGCGCCTCGGCCAGGGCCACCACGGCCACGAAGCCATCGGCGGCGGTCACCTTCACCACCGCACGCAACGAACCATGCTTGTCCAACCGTGCCGTGCTGTCGCAGCCGGCATCCAGCACCTCCCCGAGCCAGGCACCCTGGTAGGTGGCCTGCGACCCATCGCGCTCCGTGATCGTGGCCCCGTGCACCGGCAACGCGCGCAGCTGCTCCAGGGTGAGCCAGGTGTCGCAGCCCTTGCGCACAACATGGACCGAAGCCGTGTCGGTTTGCGCATGGAGCACACCAGGCAACACGGACCACACGATGAACAGGAGGAGGGAACGGCGCATGCTGCGAAGATCGTGGGCGTATCACAAAAGCACGAATGCTCCCTATCTGCTGGTCAGGGGACGCCGACCAGGCCGATACCGGTCACATCATAGAGAGCGGGATCCAGCAACCACACTTCGTTAGATCCAGTAGCACGCACACGCACCACGTCATGATCCTTCCAGAACGGACTGGTGAAGAAGGCATGCAGGTCTTGGTCACCGAGGTACAACTTGCCGATGACCGCTTCCACCACATACCGGTCGCCGAGACCGGCCTTTTCAAGCTGACCCTTTAGCAGAGCAGCGCACAACGCGTTATAGCCGATGCAGTTCGCCGGTCCACCACGCATCAATACCTGCGGGTCACTGCTCACCTTGCCGGTCGAGAAATGAAGTCGGGCTGCGGTCGAGTCCAGAGCGACCTGGATCGCCTTGTCAAGTTTGGCAACTTCGGAGGTGTAAGGTGCCAATGCCGGAACAGGGGCCCGCTGTCCTATGATCTCATAGCGCACCAATGAGCGGTAGGCAGCAGTCCTGAAGAACCAAAGCAACACGAACGCAACCAGGGCGACCAGAAGAAAGCGCCGGAGGATGCGCATGATGGGAACGGTGGCGATATATACGCCGTGCGGGTCAGCGCTCCGCTCGATCCAATGAGCCCACGCGGAAGGGCACCTTCACATCCGGACGTGGGTCATAGCGGAACCCGAACCGGTCACCTGGCTTCAGGTCGTCGGTTTGGGCCGTGCCATCGCCCTTGTCGGTGCGCACCGCGATATTGATGCCACGCAGACCACCATCCGGATACCAGCGCAGACCGCTCGCGCGCCACTCCACATTGGGGAAGGTCTGCTGGATGAGCCGATGCACCTCCTCCTTGGACATGCCGCCGGTGAAGATCACCTCCGCAGGCTGCGGATCGGACTGACCGAAGGCAGCGGTGTTCGGCAGTGCGAAGAACACGGTGACCAGAAGAAGGAGGAAGGACAGGCGTTTCATGAAGGTGAAGATAGCGCTTCCCAGTGCGACCTGTATAACCAACCGATCCAGGCACCAGATCATCATTGATGAGCAGAACATAGGACCATGCCGGCCCTACGCACAGGCACTCACAGGGCTCAATACCCCCCACCCCCACCCTGTCCGCGCTCGATCGGATGCCAGGTGGTTTTCACCTCCTGGGTGTCGAGGATGAAGTAGGGGCTCTGTGCTTCATCGCTGCTCCAGTCGCTCACCTTCGGGTACACCACCCGCTTCAGGTTGCAGGTGGCCTCGCTGTCGAGCATGGTCCGCTCTTCCTTGGAAGCATCGGCTACCACGACGGCATTGATGTCCATGTGCGCCACCAGGGGCTTGAGCAGTTCGCTGCGGAAACCGGTGAGCAGGTTCACCACGCCGCCGGGCAGGTCGCTGGTGGCGAGCACTTCGGTGAGGGTCACGGCCGGCAGGGGGTGCTTCTCGCTGGCCACCACCACGCACGTGTTGCCGCCCGCGATCACCGGGGCGATGAGGCTCACGAGTTCCAGCAGGCCATTGCTGCCAGCGCACTGGATGCCCACCACACCGGTGGGTTCGTACACGCTGAAGTTGAAGTGTGAAGAGTTCGTGGGGTTCACACTGCTGAAGAGCGCCTGGTACTTGTCGCACCAGCCCGCGTAGTGGATCCAGCGGTCGATGGCGTCGGCCACCTCGGCCTCGGCCTGCTTCTGCGTAGCGCCATGCAACACCAGTTCATGCACGAACTGCGCGCTGCGGCCCTCGAGCATCTCGCCGATGCGATAGAGGATCTGGCTGCGGTTGAAGGCGCTGCGCCCGGCCCAGCCGCCCACGGCACCACGCGCGGCCACCACGGCATCGCGCACATCCTTGCGGCTGCTGCGGCACACGTTGGCCAGCGGCTTGCCATCGGCACCCTTCGGTTGGTAGTAGCGCCCGCTCTCGGTGCGCGGGAACTTGCCGCCGATGAAGATCTTGTAGGTCTTCATCACGGGGATCCGCTCCGCCTTCTTGGATGAACCGTTCGTGCTATGGCCGTTCAGGTCGGCCTTTACGGGTGCGGGCTTGGAAAGGGTCTTGCTCATGGACGTGTCTTCGTAGACAAAGCTACAGTTACACGCTTCAACCAGAAGCCCGGCTACCGTTGTATGGCGAAGCGCAGGGATGTCCGCCTGTCCGGCCCTTCCAACTGCAGCACGTACAGGCCTTCGGGCAGTGCATGCACATCCACTGCACCACTCATGGTTCCGGCCTGCACCATGGCCCCGCGCGCATCGTGGATGGTGAAAGGCATGCGATCGGCGCCCTGGACATGGAGCTGCGCATTGGCCGGGTTGGGGAATGCGCGCAGCACAGCTCCGTCCTCATCAGCCACCGAGGTACTGATATCCGGACCGAAGCGCCACGTGTGGGACAAGACAGGCGCCTGCCCGTTGCCGCCCACGATGTACCCGGCTTCGGCCGTGCTGAAAGCAGTGCCGTTCTTACACGCCGTTAGCGGGAAGGAGGTCACCGGGACCCACGTGTTGGTGGCGGCATCGTAGCGGTGGAAGTCGTTCCAGTTCTCCACGAAATCGACACCGCCGCCTACATATCCCTGATCATTGATCGAGAAGGCGTAGGCCTGGCGACGGTTGTTGGTGCCCAGTGAAGCGCGCTGCTCCCAAGTGTTCGTCGTGGGGTCGTACGCATGGAAGTCACGGTAGCGCACACCGCTGCTTTCGCCGGTGCCGATGTAGCCCTTGCCTTCCATGGTGAACCCCACGGCCCAGCGCCTACCGTTACCCGGGAAGTTCGCCTTCTGCTCCCAGGTGTTGGTGGTGGGGTCGTAGGCATGTAAGTCGTTGTACCACGTGGCGTTGGCAGCACCCATTCCGAAATAGCCGATGCCATCGATGCTGAAGGCCACACCGGCATATCGTGGCGGTGCCGGCAGCGAGGCCTTCTGTTCCCAGGTGTCGGTGGCGGGATGGTAGGCCCACAGGTCGTTGTATTCCGTGGAGGTGGAGTTGTTCCAGCCGCACATCACATAGCCGGTGTCGCCGATCGCGAAGGCGCTCGCATAGTGGCGGGCGCCGCCGGGAAGTGAGGCTTTCTCCGTCCACTCATCGGCAGCGGGGTCATACTCCCACAGCCGCGCGGTGTTCTGGCTGGCGTTATAGCCGGTGCAGACGTAGCCCTTGCCTCCTATGCTGAATGAGGCCTGCGCATACCACTGGCCGGGGTGGTCGGTCACTTGCGTCCAGGTGCCTTGGGCCCATGTGGTGATGGCGAGCATCAACACGGGAACAACGATGAGGGTACGGATGTGGATCATGAGCAGCGGTAACCGCAAGTGCAAAGAACGTTCGATCACACGCCCCCTTCCGCATCCCCTTATCTTCACCTCATCCAACCGCACCCCATGTCCCGACACGTTACCGGCATCGGCGGGCTCTTCTTCCGCGCCAACGACCATAAGGCCCTGGCCAAGTGGTACTACGAACACTTCGGCATCAACAATGAGGAAGCGGGCTTCGTCTGGCAGCAGGATGCCGGGCCCACGGTGTTCTCGCCCTTCAAGCGCGCCAGCGACTACTTCGACGCCAAGCAGCAATTCATGCTGAACCTGCGCGTGCAGGACCTCGATGGGCTGCTAATGAAGCTCGAGGCCGCCGGCGTGCGCATCGACCCCAAGCGCATGGACGAGGACTTCGGCCGCTTCGCGTGGGTGTACGATCCGGAGGGGAACAAGATCGAGCTGTGGGAGCCGAAGGCGTAAGCCGAGTTAAGAAGGCGACCCTACAGGACCTGAATGATATCAAGGTGTCAGTCGAACGCAACTGAGGCTGAACATGAAGCCACTGCTCAAAGGCCAAGATTGCGTCGATCACGACCCTATTGAGGCCTGGCAACCTACCGATCCCGCGGATGTCAACTATTCGCTTTGCCTGCACATTGGACCAGCAGAACAGCAGGGCGCAGACTTGTTCTACGTCAACATTCTCTCAGAGGCAGCCGCTTTCCAACTCGACATTGATGGGATCAAGCGAAGCAATAAAGTGCTCATCGTGAAGGATTATTCCTGGGATGCGGTCATGGGTGAGGTCGACCAGATCCTACGCAAGGTCGAAGGGGCTTCCTGGACCGAGATCGCTCAGAAGCTGGGACAATGGTTCGATTGGGAGTTTGAGAACTACCGTCCACATCAACCAGGCACCTAGTTCAATACCCATGCGCCCCCTCCGCTTCTCCATCAACGTCACCCTGGATGGCTGCTACGACCACACCGTGGGCGTGGTGGACGAGGACCTGCACCGCAACGCCATGGACTACATCGCGGGGTGCGACGAATTGCTATTCGGGCGGGTGACCTACGAGATGATGCGGACCGCGTGGCGCCTGCCAGTGTCATGGCCCATGCCGGAGTGGATGTTGCCCTTCGCACGGACGATCGACGCGGCGAAGAAGCATGTGGTCTCCAGCACGCTGAAGGCCGTCGATTGGAACGCGGAGCTCGTGCACAGCGACCTGCGCACGTATGTGGAGCGATTGAAGCAGCAGCCCGGCAAGGGCATCGGCGTGGGCGGCGTGCAGCTCGCCATGGCCTTGACGGAACTGGGCCTGATCGATGAGTACCAGATCGTGGTGCATCCACGGATCGTCGGTCGCGGGCCCACCTTGTTCGCGGGGCTGAGCAAGATGGTGGACCTGAAGCTCGTGGGCCGCGAGGAGTTCGGCTCGGGAGCGGTGGCGATGCGGTATGCGGTGAGCCAGTAGGGACCGGAGTTCGGTGTTCGTTCTACACCGCCTACCTTGGACGGATGGGGGATCAACGGCCGCTCCGATCGGCACCCTGGGTGAAGGTCATGCTCCTAGGAGCGCTTTTCATGCTAGCCTCCTCGATCGCGCCCGCCCAGATCGTTAAGGACCGGTTCGTTCATCGCGAAGTCCTTTTCCCTTCAGGCCAATGGAGCTTGGACACTGCTGCGCAGCGTACGATCGAAGAAGTCTGCGTGGATATCCGCGATCGCGACAATTATCGGATCACACTCTCGGGGAACACGGATTCCGTGGGCGGTCATGCGAGCAACCTGGCGCTCTCCATCAAGCGGGCCCAGGCGGTGCGGTCCTTTCTTCTCGGGTGTGGCGCTGTGGACAGCCTCATGACCGTGGAGGGGTTCTCGTACGACCAGCCTCGCACCGACAACCGGACCGAAGAGAACAAGCAACGGAACAGGCGCACCCGGATCAAGCTCCGGCTCATCTACTTCGCGGTGTCTGCCCTGGAGCCCATTGAAGGCCTCCGCCCTGGTTCCACCTTCGACCTCAAAGTGCTGTTCGAATTCAATACGGCAAAATTCGGCAAAGGCGCAACCCAGAACCTCGAGAAGCTCGCCGTCCTGCTGAAGTCCTACCCCGAATTGCGCTTCGAGATCCTTGGCTGGACGGCCATCTACCAGACCGATAACGATCTCTCAGGACTGCGGGCGCGTGCGGTGTACGACTACCTCCTCGCGCAAGGCATAGCGGCCGATCGCATGCGCTGGAAGGGGATGGGAGGTGCAGGATGCCCTGAAAGCAAGCTGGAGCAATGCCGGCGCGTGGAGGTCGCCATCATGCGCAATCCTTATTTCAAGCCAGTGGGGCGGTGCTGAAGACGCGATCGCACGTATCGCTTCAGCCTACTTCACCGCCTTAGGACCTTCTCCATCGCCCGCCCCTTCGCCAGCTCATCCACCAGCTTGTCCAGGTAGCGGATCTGCTGCATGAAGGGATCCTCAATGTCCTCCACGCGATAGCCGCAAATAACGCCGGTGATCTTGGCGGCGTTCGGGTTCATGCGCGGGGCCTCAGCGAAGAAGGTGCGGAAGTCGGTCTTGTCGGCGATGATCTGCTGAAGCGCCTGCTCATCGTAGCCCGTGAGCCAGGTGATCACCTGATGCAGCTCCTCCTTCGTGCGGCCCTTCTTCTCCACCTTGGTGACGTAGTGAGGATACACGCTGGCGAAGGCCATACGGAAGACGCGTTCGTTGTTCATGGCGATCGGCTTGGCTCAGCGTCGCTCTCCCCAGCGGCTGGGGTTACGCTTGCTGTGGAACACACTGTAGATGATCACCGCATCCTTCATGATCCGGAACACGATCACGTATGGAAAGCGCTTCAGGTTGATCTTCTTGAACGGCCCACGCCATTTCGGGAAACCCGCCGGGTGTTGTCGGAGCGCGTCGAAATACTGCTGTACCTCATCATGGAACTCCTCGCCAAGGCCTTCACGCTGACCTTCGTACCAGAGGTAGCTTTCTATGAACTCCGTGCTGGCTTCATCCCGGACCTCAAGCCGGTACTTCATTCCTTCTTCGCCTTACGCGCCATCTCACGCACTTCTTCCCACGTGTAGCTCTTGCCTTCGCCACGCTTGTACGCGGCGTCGCGCTCTTTCACGATGTTGTAGTGCTCGTCGGTGAGGCCGTCCTCATCCTCGGCATTCTCCGCACGGAACAGGTCGGCCACCTTCTTCAGCAGGCCTTCATCGGTGGTGCGTAGCAAGCGCTCGATCAGTTGGAGCTTGAGGAGATCCGTGGACATGGCTTCACGAAGATAGCGCTGCTCTGAACGTTCGTCGCGCACCCCTAAACACCACCAGCCGAACTTGGATCGGGGCTCGGCCTACAGCAACGCATGGAGATAGTCGGCCGTGTTCTTCAGGCCCACCTTCCTGAACTGGTCCAGCACCTGATAGGCATCAAGCTCCGGGGATCGTCGATTCGCCACAAGCTCCTTGAAGGCCTCCAATGCGCGTGACTGGTTCAGGTCGATGATGTCCGTGAGGAAGTCATCGGCGCTCTTTGCTTCCAGGCCATACTTGGCCAGCTCGGCGGCTGGGAAATCGCTCAGGTTGTTGGTGACGATCAAGTTCGCATTGGCCTTGATGGCAGCGGCCAGCACATGGCGGTCGTCCCTGTCGGGAAGCTCCAGGGCATCGATCAGGCCATCGTAGTTCTCCACGAGGGCATCCGGGAAGGCATCGCTCATGCGCTGAACGCGCTTGGCGATCGTCTGCTCATCAACCCCCTTCGCGCGCATCACCTTGATCCACTCATCGCAAATGCCACTGCTCCACTTCACGGTGAAGGGGTCGTAGTGTGCGACCACAGCAACAGGTCCCGGATGTTGACCGGGTAGATGACGTTGGTGTCCAGGACACAGGTGAAGCGGAGGCTATGGATCATAGAGCCCGGCCTCTTCGTCGTCGCGCATCATGTCCTTGAGGTGCTGCTTCTGCGCCTCCTTCATCGCCTGGCGGTACTTCATTACATCCTCGTACCGGATGCGGCGGTGCTTGCCGATCTTGGTGAAGGGGATCTTGCCCTGCTCCAGGAGCTTCACCACATGCGGCCGCGAACAGCCGAGCATCTCGGCGGCGGCTTGCGTGGTCATCTCGGCAGCGATGGGGACGATCTGCACGGGGCGACCTTCCCCCAGGTCCTTCAGGATCCGCGTGAGGAGCTGGAGCGCCATGGTGGGCACGGTGATCTTCTGGGCGGTCTCCTCGATCTCGATCTCCGTGGTGTCCTTGCGGGCCAGGCTCTTCAACGACTCCTCGAGCGCCGGGAACGACCGCCGCGCGGCCTCCTGCTCGGAGCGCGTGGGCCGGGGGATATGGGTCTCTAGAGCGGGCATAGCGTTCGGTGTGGGTGACACAAAGTTAAACGAAACAAACGAAACGATGTTGCGCAGGAACCCCGTTCTCACCTCGTCCATTTGCTTGATAGGAAGAGCTAAGCCGGCGCGACCATGGACATAAACGCCTGATACACAGTCGTTCAATTTCTTGATGGTTGTTTGATGGAAGGTCCTTTCCGAAAATTGAAAAGCAGGAGGGGCTTTTCAAGCTTCGGGGCGATATTTTGAAAAGCTGCCTTCCAGCCGAAGGGTACACCACCCTTGGTCACGAGCAGCGAGCAAGGACGCATCTACCGGTTCGAGGAATACTTCAAGGTGTTCGAGTAAGGCTGAAAGACCAGTGGGGCCAACGAACGTCCCGGCTCCACAATCGCGTCGCCTTCACGGCCGATGCTGATACCGTGTTCGTCCACGCCAGCGCAGGGCATGGATCAATACGGCCGCTCCTTCGGATCGCGTTTCTGATGCCAAACGGAAAGTACATGCACCTCCGTGGCGGTGTATGAGTAGAACACCATGTGATCACCAATGGTCTTCAGGCGCACATCGGGGTCGCTGGTGGGCCGGCCCAGCTTGGGATTGGTGGCGATCACACGCAAGGCGGTCCGGAACAGGCCGTCCAACTTCTCGCTGTATCGGGTGGAGCCATTGCGGTCCGCCCAGTAGCGCAGGACCTCCAAGCGCTCACGCTGGGCATTGGCCGACCAGACTATTTGCCGAGCCATTCATCCACGGCCTTGTTCGCCTCACGCTCGCTCAGCTTCCGGCCCGCCTTGATGTCCTTCTTGCCCTTGTTGACGGAAGCCTGCTGTTCTTTCGTGAGCTTGTACGGCTCCAGCTTCGCTGCATCAGTGCCCATCAGCCGGTAGGCCTCGCGCAACAAGGCGCTGTCCCGCGACCGCATGATGCGGGCGATGAGGCGTTTCTTCAGTTCCACGTCGGACATGAGATGCGCTTTGGTCTTGCTAAGGTAAGGGGTCGTGAACGGCGAGTGGGGTGCCTCGGATCACGCAGGGTCTCCTCGTTCCTCGGAAGACCCTGCGGAGACATGAGATCCGCCGTTCTTCTAGCCCTCAACACAAGGGCCTTACGTCGAATGCCGGCCCAAAGGATAGCGATGGCGTAATAGAAGCTGGTGCCCGTACCATACACGACATCCCGCGAACGTGAACGCCTACCCGACCTTCCGAGAACGTGGTTCTACGACACGCTGGAACGCTTCGTGGAAGAGGCGATGAAGCCCGCGCACCGGGACT
>CAUJFM010000166.1 GCA_963169595.1 Bacteroidota bacterium
GAGATGATCGCGCCGATGCTGCGCAGCAAGGCCCTCACCACCCTGCAGTGGCCCGTGGAGGTGGGCTTCTCCCCGGCCATGGGCACCTTCCTCTTCCTGCTCACCTTTGCAGGAGCGCTGTATCTGCTGCGCCGTACCGAAAACCCTGTGTGATGCACCGCTTCCACTGCCCCGACCTGGATGCCGACCTGGTGGAACTCCCCGAGGAGGAGGCCCACCACGCCGCCTCGGTGCTGCGGTTGGTGCGCGGGAAGCGCGTGGTGCTGGTGAACGGACGCGGCGCGCACGTGGAAGCGGAACTGGAGGATGTGGGCCGCAGGCAGGTCCTGGTCCGCGTGGTGGAACGCCGCGACATGCCACTGGAGCGCGCGCACCGCATCCACCTCGCCGTGGCGCCCACCAAGCAGATGGACCGCTACGAGTGGTTCGTGGAGAAGGCCGTGGAAGTGGGCGTGGACCGCATCACCCCCGTGATAACCGACCGCACCGAGCGCGCCAGGCTGCGCGTGGACCGGCTGGACCGCGTGGCCATCAGCGCCATGAAGCAGAGCCTGCGCCACTGGCTGCCCGTGATCGACGAGCCCATCACGTTGGACGAGCTGTTGAAGCAGTCCCTCCCCGACCAGCGCTTTTTCGGCTGGTGCGAAGGGAAGCATGCCTCCCTGATGGCAGGCTACCACGGTGGCTCGGACGCGCTTGTGCTTATCGGCCCGGAAGGCGACCTCACCAACGCCGAAGCGGAGCTGCTGCGGAGCCACGGTTTCGAAGCGGTCTCCCTGGGGCAGGCCCGGTTGCGCACCGAGACCGCCGCGCTCACCGCCTGCACGTGGATGAGCCTGGCCCAGCAGCGGTAACTTCGCACCATGCGCCGCTTTTCCGCATCGTTGCTCGTCGCACTGGCCCTGGCCCCGCTCAGCGCGCTGGCCCAAGGCTCCTACCAGTTGGCCGTGCTCAAGTACAACGGCGGCGGCGACTGGTACGGCAACCCTTCCGCCGTGCCCAACCTGGTGAAGTTCTGCAACCAGCAGCTGGGCATGACCATCAACCCCGAGGTGCCCGTGGTGGAAGTGGGCAGTCCCGACCTCTTCACCTACCCCTTCGTGCACATGACCGGCCACGGCAACGTGGTGTTCAGCGCGCAGGAGGCGCAGAACCTGCGGAACTACCTCATCGGCGGAGGCTTCCTGCACATCAGCGACAACTACGGCATGGACCTGTACATCAGGCCCATGATGAAGCGCGTGTTCCCCGAGCTGGAGTTCGTGGAACTGCCCTTCGCCCACGGCATCTACCACCAGAAGTTCAACTTCCCGCAAGGACTGCCCAAGGTGCACGAGCACGATGGCAAGCCCCCGCGCGGCTACGGTCTGTTCTGGGAGGGGCGCCTGGTGTGCTTCTACGACCTGGAGTGCGACCTGGGCGATGGCTGGGAGGACCCCGGCGTGCACGGCGACAGCGAGACCACCCGCACCAAGGCCCTGCAGATGGGCGCCAACATCGTGCGCTACGCCTTCAGCGGGGCGGAGAACTGAGCGGTCCTACGGCTTCACCGCCTTCCTCACCACGGCCTCCAGCACCTTCGCATCCACATCCGCCAGGCGCTTGATGTAGAGGCAGCCCTTGCCGGTGGTGTGCTTGCCCAGCCGGTCCAGGTCGGCGGCGTAGCGGGCGATGTCGCACGTGAAGTAGAGCGTGATGGCCGCCTTGCGTGGACTGAACCCGCACTGCATCCAGTCCACCTCGCGTCCGCTGTCATACTTCAACGTGGTGCTGCCGAAGCCGATGATGCTGGGACCCCACAGCTTGGGCGGGCTCTTTGTGATGGCGCCCATCAGCTTCACCAGCGCACGGCTGTCGTCGCGCTGCTGTTCCGTGGGCAGGGCATCGATGAAGGCCTCCACGGAGGCTTCGGTCTGCTTGGTCTTCAGGTCGGCCTTAGCCATGGCGGGCGTGTTGGGTCCAAGTTAAACCCTCCCTCGCCTTCGCTGCCTGCGCCCTACCTTTGGAACATTCGAGAAGGAGAGCCATGGCAACGACCAGAACAGCCGCCGACGTGGAGGAAGGCATGACCCTGGATGAGGTGCGGACCGAGATCCTGCGCGACTATGAACTGTGCGTGATGAGCCGCGAGGCGAGTCTCATCGGCCGCAAGGAGGTGCTGGGCGGCAAGGCCAAGTTCGGCATCTTCGGGGACGGCAAGGAGCTGGCCCAGGTGGCCATGGCCAAGCAGTTCCGCAACGGCGACTGGCGCAGCGGCTACTACCGCGACATGACCTTCATGTTCGCCATCGGCCAGCTCACCGTGCAGCAGTGGTTCGCCCAGCTCTACGCCCATGCCGATGTGAACGCCGACCCCAGCAGCGCCGGCCGCAGCATGAACGGCCACTTCGCCACCCGCAGCCTGGACGAGCACGGCGATTGGAAGGACCTGATGGCCCAGCCCAATTCAAGCCCCGACATCAGCCCCACCGCCGGCCAGATGCCCCGCCTGCTGGGCCTGGCGCAGGCCAGCAAGGTGTTCCGCCACAGCCCCGCGCTGCACGGCCACACCCGATTCACCGACAAGGGCAACGAGGTGGCCTTCGGCACCATTGGCGATGCCAGCACCAGCGAGGGCCATTTCTGGGAAACGATGAACGCCGCCGGCGTGCTGCAGGTACCGCTGGCCATGAGCGTGTGGGACGATGGCTGGGGCATCAGCGTGAGCAAGGCCTACCAGACCACCAAGGGCAGCATCAGCACGCTGCTGCAGGGTTTCCAGCGCGAGAGCGGCACCAACGGCATCGAGATCTTCAAGACCAAGGGCTGGGACTACGTGTCCCTGAACCGCACCTACGAGAAGGCCATCGCCCTGTGCCGCGAGGAGCATGTGCCTGTGCTGATCCACGTGGAGGAGGTGACGCAGCCCCAGGGCCACAGCACCAGCGGCAGTCACGAGCGCTACAAGAGCAGCGTGAGCGACTGGATCCGCGACAAGGACGGCAAGCCCGTGGAGGAAGTGCCCCTGCTGGAGTGGTACAAGGTGTACGACTGCAACGTGAAGTTCCGCGAGTGGATCCTGAGCGCCCGCCCCGGTGGGGAGGTGATCGCCACCACCGAGGAACTGGAGGCCATCGAGGCCAAGGCCCGCGCCGAGGCCCGCGCCGGACAGAAGGCCGCCTGGGCCGCGTTCCAAGCGGAGATCAAGGCCGAACGCGATGAGGTGGTGGAGCTTATTGAAGAGGCCAGTTCGCAAGTAGCCAGCGGCGAGTTGGCCGCCATCGCCGCCGAACTGAAGGCCGAGATGGCCCCCGGCCGCAAGGAGGTGCTTAGCGCTGCGCGGCGGGCCGTGCTGGCCGCGGGTGGCCACGCCCCCGAACTGCAGGCCTGGGTGCAACGGTCGCTGGCCGCGAACGCCGACCGTTACGGCAGCCACCTCTACAGCCAGAGCCGCTACAGCTGCCTCAACGTGCCCGAGGTGCCCGTGGAATATGCCACCGACGAGCAGGTGGACGGCCGCATCATCATCCGCGAGAATTTCAAGGCCCTCTTTGAGCAGGAGCCCCTGCTGCTCACCTTCGGCGAGGACACCGGCAAGATCGGCGATGTGAACCAGGGCATGGAAGGCATGCAGGCCCAGTTCGGCGAGCTGCGCGTGAGCGACACCGGCATCCGCGAGGCCACCATCCTGGGCCAGGGCATCGGCATGGCGCTGCGCGGCCTGCGCCCCGTGGCCGAGATCCAATATCTGGATTACCTGCTCTACTGCCTGCAGGGCATGAGCGACGACCTGGCCACGGTGCAGTGGCGCACCAAGGGCGGGCAGAAAGCCCCGCTCATCAACCGCACCCGCGGCCACCGGCTGGAGGGCGTGTGGCACAGCGGCAGCCCCATGGGCATGATCCTGAGCAGCGTGCGCGGCGTGGTGGTGTGCACTCCCCGCAACATGCAGCAGGCCGCCGGCATGTACAATACGCTCCTTCAGAGCGACGATCCCGCACTGGTGATCGAGTGCCTCAACGGCTACCGCAGCAAGGAGCGCCTGCCCAGCAACCTGGGCGCCTTTACCGTGCCCATCGGCCAGGTGGAGGTGGTGCGCGAAGGCAGCGACCTCACCCTGGTGAGCTACGGCAGCACCTTCAACCTATGCGCCAAGGCCTGCGACCTGCTGGAGGAGCACGGCATCAGCGTGGAACTGATCGATGCGCGCACCCTGCTCCCCTTCGACCGCGGGCACCGCATTGCCGAAAGCCTCCAGAAGACCAACCGCCTGCTGGTGGTGGACGAGGACGTGCCCGGCGGCGCCAGTGCCTACATCCTGCAGCAAGTGTTGGAGGAGCAGGGCGGCTACCGCTGGCTGGATGCCACGCCCAGCACCCTCACCGCCAAGGCCCACCGCCCCGCCTACGGCAGCGATGGCGACTACTTCTCCAAGCCCAGCATCGAGGATGTGGTGGAGAAGGTGATGGCGATGGTGAGGGAGTGACAAGGCAGCGCGGAGGCACTGCGTGCTGTAGCAGATCGCTACGGGCCTACAGGCCTCGGGATGAACAACCAAACAACGGGTGCTGGTAAAAGCGGGGCCGG
>CAUJFM010000167.1 GCA_963169595.1 Bacteroidota bacterium
CACCAGCACACCGACGGCCACCAGTGCAATGGCCGTGGAAGCCTTCAGGGCGGTCAGGGTGAGGTCGCGCTGGGCCAGCCGGTCCCGCAGGTTGCTCACCCGGGCATACAGCACCTGACCCATGCTCTTGGGCACCAGCCAGGTGCTCTCGGCGAGTTGCGTTGTGATCGCATAGATACCTAGGAATGAGCTGCCTAACTGACTTTCAATGATGTAATAGGTGAAGCGATAGTTCACCAGTTGGAGGCCGTTGGCGGCTTGGGCCATGCCCCCTTGGTGGAACAAGGCCCGGAGCACGGCGGCCGGTCGTTGCGGATGACCGGTCGGGCGACTATCCCGACTGATGATCCCGGACAGCAAGGCCGTGGATCCGTTCGCCAAGTAACCGGCCCGGATGTGGTCCATCACCTCGGCGGTCCCCTGCTGGAGGAACCACAGGAAGCCGCCCAACAGCAGCACGGCCTGCAGCACCAGCAGTCCGTTATGCGCTTGGATCCGTTCGCGCCCCAGGAGCAGCCCCAGGTGGATGGTGCAGATGGACTGCAGGAAGGCGAGGGCCGCTGTGTGGATGATGTAGGGTTCCGGGACCAGCGGCAACAGGTGCAGGACCAACAGGGCCGCGGCCAGGGTGACCACCGCCCACCCATAGGCCGGCCAGCGCAGGGCGTGGGTGCCATGGCGCGAAGTGAGGTAGACCAGCCCGCCGCCACCCACCACGTTGTTCAGCAGCAGCACCAGGGTGATGCCCAGCACGATGAGGCTGATGGTCCCCACCCCGCCGGCGCCCAGATGATGGCTCGCGGCCATCACGGTGAGCAGGTTGGCCAGGGCCAGGGCCACCCGCGTGCCAATGGTGCCGATGACAGGGCGTGTCATGAACGCTTCTGCCGGGACGAGCGGCGTTTTCGGCCGGAGGAGGACCGGCGTTGCGGTACCTGGCCATCGTTCCGTTTCAGCCCATCCACCAGGGTCACCTCGCCCATGCCATGGATGGTGCGGCATCCGTGGGGATAGAAGGTGCTCGTGAAGAGCGGCAGCTTGCGGTGCACATGCTCCTGGAAGTGGTCCGGTGAGAGGCGGTCCACGGCCATGATGACCACGGTGGGGTGTGCGGGGTCCGAGGCATCCACGGCCGGCCGCCACAAGCGCCCTTGTGCGGTGAAGGGAGGACCACCGGGCCGTGCAGCGTTCACGTCCAGCTTTACGGGGTTCAGCGTGTGCGGCGTATATGGGCCTTGCATGGACGGTGCGTGGAAGAGCAGGAGCATGGCCTCGGGCCAGTCCGGGTCGGTGCCCATCAGCCACCAGGTCCCCTCATGTTGGAAGAGTGTCGGTGAGCAGAGCACCCGGTCCAGGATCACCGGCCCGGCTTCCAGTGCATCACCCGCTGCGTTCATCCGATAGAGCGCCGTGGCCCGTCCCTCATGCCCGCCGATCACCACCAGGGGACCTTCCGTGTCGGGCACCACGTTCGCATGATCTCCGCCTACGGTCAGGTCCAGCAGGCTGCGCGAGCGCTTCAGCACATTGTCGCCCTTGGGTCGCACGCGGGCCAGGGACCACCGGCCCTCGCGGCCATCGAACTTCGTGTAGAGCGCGGTCAATCGCCCTTCCGTGTCCAGGTAGCCCGAAGGCTTCAGGCGATGACTACCGGCCGCAGGGGCGGGGAGCCAGCGGACGTTCATGCTGTTGCCTTGATCGAGCAGGCTCTCCACCGGTTGGTGCAGCAGGCCGATGTTCCATTCCTCGGCCTCCGTCGGTCGATCGTTCGCCCGCGCGCCGGAACTGTTCAGGCCCAGCCAGTGGCGCAGCACGGTGAGGTTGCCGGCGGGAGCCGCTTCGGCGAAGGGTTCCTGTTGATCGGCGGTCGCGACCGCGCCAGTGCCGATCAGCTGGGCCGGCCAACGAGCCGCCTGGGCCAGCAGGGCCTCGGCGACACGGCCCGGATGGCGCGCGTCGGTATGTGCGGCGGCCTGTGCCAGCACCTTGTCGGTCCCATCCATCAAGGCCAGTGACGCCACAGGGAGCCCGCGCAGGGTGGCATCCGCACCAGGATGGTCCACGTCACCGTGGAGCCGCCAGGCATCCGCAGGCATTGAGGCCAGTGTCTCCTCGTCATGTGCCAAGCAGATCACGGGTCCGGCACCATGGCTTGAAGGCAACGTGTTGGTGCTTCCGCGGAACACTTGGACACCGCTCGGCAGATCGGTCGGGACCAAGGCCGGAATGGCGAAGTGGCGGGCCACCCACCGCTCCCGGAGCAGACCCGATCGGGGTGCGGCGCCGCGCTCCCAAGGGACCACGGTCAGCTGTTCCTTGCCTACAGCGGCTGCCAAGTGTTGCACGGCATCCACCTGCCAGCGGGGAGGCTTCTGGCCCTCCACGATCACCATCACCGGTCTGGAGCGCGCCGCGTTCATGGTCTGCCCAGTATCCGTGCGTAGATGTCCGCGAACCGGCGTCCCACTGCATCCGGACTGAAGCGGTCGTTCACCCCGGCGCGGATGGTGGCCGGCTCGTAGCGGGCAGCGTCCCTGGTCAGCTGCACCATGGCCCGGGCCAGGGCGGCGTCATCGCGTGGCTCGATCAGGATGCCGTTGAAGTCGTTCACGAAAGCGGTGGGTCCTCCGCAGCGGGTGGCGATCACCGGGCGGCCCTGGGCCAGCGCCTCACCGGTCACCACGCTGAAGGTCTCCACGTTGCTGTTCACGATCATGGCGAACGCATGGGCCACCTGGTCCAGTACGTCCGCGTTCGGTAGGCGGCCTAGGAAACGCACCTGCTCACCGAGCCCGAGCTGTTGCACCTGTAATTCCAATTGCGGGCGGTCCGGTCCATCGCCGATGATGGTCAACGACAGGTGGGGCAGCTCCCACCGGGCCACCGACAACGCGTTCAGCACGCCGCTCACGTTCTTGGTTCGGTCCACTAGGTCGGCCACCACCAGGAAGCGGCCCGGTGCACCGGCAGGAGGGAGGGACCGGTCCAAGCCGGGCACCACGTTGGGCACCACGTCGTAGGTGTTACAGAGGCCATGGTTCACGAGGGCATCGCCCAGCCAGGGGCTCACCGCTGTGACGGCCGATGCGCGACCGCACAGCCAGCGGCACAGGGCCTTGTGGAGTCGGCTCTTGCGTGCGAAGGTGCCATCGAGGTACTCGCTGCTCTGCTCGCTCACCAGGAAGGGCGTGCGGTCCGACCACCGTTGCCAGAGCGCGACCAGCGCGGGTCGCACCAGGATGTAGGCATGGATGAGGTCCGGTGCGCCCCGTTCCTTCCGCACGCGGCGGATGCCGGTCCGCGCAGCGCGTGCATAGCGCAGCAGGTTCACGGCCTTGCGCACGGGAGGCCAGGGGTGCGTGTGCTGCCGGTAGTAGCAACGAAGCTCCCACAGGCCAGCGGTCACGGTGTGTTCCAGCTGGAGCGGTTCGCGTTGGTCCTTGTCCGGGGCGATGTACAGCACGCTCATCCGCACATGGCGATCGGCGGCCTGGGCCTGCTTGCGCAGGAAGTCACCCAACTGGGGGTCCTTGCGTCCCGGGTACCACTTGGGAATGAAGAGCACGTGCATCGCCGGGTGCAAAATACACCGCGGTCTCCGGGCGGTAATTGCA
>CAUJFM010000168.1 GCA_963169595.1 Bacteroidota bacterium
TCGCATCAACAGTAGAAATGGGGGTAAGGGTGGACAAATTACGCCGCGCCCCCCGAAGTCCGCACACCGTTGCGCATAGCTGCGCTGTTGTTCCCCCTTACAGCGGGTCCAGCCGGTCGCGCACCTTGCCCAGGAACGAGCCGCCGATGGGCACCGGCTGCCGCTCGTTCTCCATGGTCACCTGGCCATCTTCCACGGACTGGATCTTGTCCAGCCGTACGATGTAGGAGCGGTGTACACGCATGAAGGCCTTGGCGGGGATGCGCGCCTCCACGTCCTGCAGGGTGCTGTGCACCACAAAGCGCTGGCCACCCACGTGGATGCCCACGTAATCCTTCAGCGCCTCGAAATAGGTGATGTCGCGCATGCGCAGCCGCACCTGGCGGCCCTTGCTCTTCACAAAGAGGTAGTCGTGGTCGCTGCCCTCCTCCATCAGGTTGTAGAGGCGGTCCAGGTCGCGCAGCACGCGCATCTCCTCCTCGTGTTTGGCCAGGGCGATCTCAATGGCCGTGCGCAGGGCGGGGTCGCTGAAGGGCTTCACCACAAAACCATAGGGCTCGGCCAGGCGGGCCTTGCTCACGGTGGCCTCATCGCTGTTGGCGGTGAGGAAGATCACCGGGATCCGCAGGTCGTCGCGGATCACCTTGGCGGCCATGATGCCGCTGGGCCCATCCTTCAGCTTGATGTCCATCAGCACCACATCGGGGGCCTCCTCGCGGGCCTGCTCAATGGCGCTGGTGCTGTCGCGCACAATGCCCGTCACCTCATAGCCCTGGTCCTTCAGGCGGCGTTCGATGTCGCGGCTGATGATGGGTTCATCCTCCACGATCAGCACACGTACGGGGGGGCGGGTCATCGCTGGGTGTGGTTCGGTGCCTTTGGACGAAGAACAGGGGCGCCGGGTTTAACCGAGTACAATGTAAGGCCGCAATTGCGGCGTTACCACCTGGGGGGCGTGGTGCGGGGGGCGAGGGGTGGGTGGCCTACCTGCCCATACGCACATGTCTGGCCCACCGCACCCACCTCCCCCGGACCGTCACGCCGGGCGTAAGAAGGCCTTGCGCGATATGAGGACCCGGCGTCTCTCCCATGGCCGATCGCTGGGCATTGGAGAGACGCCGGATAAGCGCCTTCCATGCAATTGCCCCCCGCGCGCGTTCCGGCGTGACGGACTTAGGGGCGTGGTACGCAGCGACGAGGGCAACGGGACCTACCCGCTTGGCAGCATGCGCTCACCTCTCCGGCGCACCCACCTCCCCCATACCGTCACGCCGGGCGTGGGCGGGCATAGGGCGATAGGGGACCCGGCGTCTCTCCCAAGGCCGATCGCTGGGCATTGGAGAGACGCCGGATATTGCTCTTCCCACATGCTCTCCCTACGCAATTCCGGCGTGACGGACCTAACGGTGTGGTGCGAGGCGACGAGGGCAGCGGGACCTACCCTCGGTGTGGACTTGTGCACGGTAGTCCGAGGCTCCGAGCAGCTCGTGGGTTCATGCGTTGAAAGCATGGTAAAGGGGCCGGAGCAGATCGCTTCGGCCAGCCTGTCGGCCGGCCTCGCGATGACCAGCCTCCGATCGAAGGCTGGTCATCGCGAGGGCTGAAGGCCCGAAGCGAGCTGCATCCGCACGCAGTGCCTCCGCGCTGCCTTGGCCTCCCCCGCCCGCACAACGATGACCAGCAAGCGCCCATCCGCTTTCCCCGCCGCCTTGTGAACAGCTTGCGGCATCCCTGCGGCTCCCGCTCCGTCTTCCATGCACATCTTCGCAGCGCCGCGCCCAGCGCGCGGCCCAACGACCGACCATGCCAGTATCATTGGTGACCGGAGGCGCCGGGTTCATGGGTGCCCATGTGGTGAAGGAATTGCTGGCCATGGGGCATACCGTGGTGGCCCTGGACGACCTGAGCGGCGGCTTCGCCGACCAGGTGGACCCGCGCGCCACCTTCGTGCAAGGCTCCATCAACGACCACGACCTGGTGGAGCGGCTCTTCGCCGAGCACCGCTTCGACCAGGTGTACCACCTGGCCGCCTATGCCGCCGAGGGCCTCAGCCACTTCATCCGCCGCTTCAATTACCAGAACAACCTGATCGGCAGCATCAACCTGATCAATGCCAGTGTGCGGCATGAGGTGAAGTGCTTCGTGTTCACCAGCAGCATCGCCGTGTATGGCGCGCTGAAGCCCCCGATGCGCGAGGACATGGTGCCCAAGCCGGAGGACCCTTACGGCGTGGCGAAGCTGGCGGTGGAGATGGACCTCTACGCCGCGCACCACATGTTCGGCCTCAACTACGTCATCTTCCGGCCGCACAACGTGTACGGCGAGTACCAGAACCTGGGCGACCGCTACCGCAACGTGGTGGGCATCTTCATGAACCAGCTGATGCAGGGGCAGCCCCTCACCGTGTTCGGCGATGGCAACCAGCAGCGCGCCTTCACCTATGTGGGCGACATCGCGCCGCTGATCGCGCGCTCCGCCATGACGCCCGAGGCCTATGGTGAGGTGTTCAACGTGGGGGCAGATACGCCCTATACCGTGAACGAGCTGGCCACCCTGGTGATGGAGGCCATGGGGATGAAGGGCGAACTGCGCCACCTGGAAGCCCGCAACGAAGTGGTCTTCGCCTTCAGCGACCACAGCAAGGCCGCGCGGGTGTTCGGCGCGCAGCGCGAGACCACCCTGGCCGAGGGCCTGGCCCGCATGACGCCCTGGGCCAAGGCGGTGGGCGCCCGCAAGAGCGGCACCTTCGACCACATCGAGATCGAACGGAACCTGCCGCCCAGCTGGCGCCAACAGGCATGAGCCGCGCGCCCGCCTACACCGGCACGCCGGAACGCCTGGTGCGCATAGGTGCCCACGAGGTGGCCTGTTTCGGCAACGCGGGCGGCCACCGCGATGAAGCCACCATCCGTTCCTTCGGGGAGGAGTGGGGCAAGTTCAATGCCTTCGACCCGGCGGAGATCGAGCGGGTGGGGGATGAGTACTTCGACATCGTGCCCCCGTCGCTGCTGGGCCCCGGCGTGCTGGCCCTGGACCTGGGCTGTGGCAGCGGCCGCTGGAGCCGCTACATGAGCGGCCGCGTGGGCCGCGTGGAGGCGATCGACCCCAGCGAGGCCGTGTTCCATGCCGCCGCCACCCATGGCGACCTGCCCAATGTGCGCTGGACGCAGGCCGGGGTGGACAACATCCCCTTTGCCCCCGGCACCTTCGACCTGGCCATCTGCCTGGGCGTGCTGCACCACGTGCCCGATACGGCGGGCGCGGTGCGGAAGGCCGCGGCCACGCTGCGCCCCGGCGGCCACCTGTTGCTCTACCTCTACTATGCGCTCGACGGCCGCGGTCCGCTCTACCGGGGGCTCTTCGCGCTCAGTGACCTGTTCCGCCGTCTGGTGTACCGCATGCCCGGCCCGGTGAAGCGGGCGGTGTGCGACCTGATCGCCGTGCTGGTGTACCTGCCGCTGCGCACGCTGGCCCGCATGGCCCGCGCCGTGGCGGGGACCGCCGGCTGGTGGCGCAAGCTGCCGCTGAGCTACTACCACGATAAGAGCTTCACCGTGCTGCGCAATGATTCGCTGGACCGCTTCGGCACGCCGCTGGAGCAGCGCTTCACGCGGGAACAGGTGCGCCGCATGATGGCCGATGCCGGGCTGGTGGACATCGTTTTCTCCACCGGCGCCCCGTACTGGCACGCCATCGGACGCCGCGCCTAAGCCATCCCGCACGAACCGCTAATTTCGCCGGGCCTCATGGCACGCATCCTCTTCATCGCCAGCCACCGTCCGGACCGCGCACCGGGCCAGCGCTTCCGTTTCGAGCAGTACTTCGAGCACCTGCAACGCAACGGGTACCAGTGCGAGCTGAGCTACCTGGTGGAGGAGAACGACGACCGGGTGCTCTACCAACGCGGGCACTACCTGGACAAGGCGCGCTTCGTGCAGCGCTGCATCAGCAAGCGCAAGGCCGATGTGGCGCGGATGGACGACTACGACATCATCTTCATCTTCCGCGAGGCGCTGATGACGCGGTCCACCCGCTTCGAGAAGGCCTTCCGCCGCAGCCGCGCCAAGCTGGTGTTCGACTTCGACGATGCCATCTGGCTGCAGAACGTGAGCGAGGCCAACCGCTCGTGGGCCTGGATGAAGGACCCCGGCAAGACCTCGAAGATCATCGGCCTCTGCGACCTGGTCTTTGCGGGCAACGCCTACCTGGCCGACTACGCCCGCCGCTACAACCCGAACGTGACGATCGTGCCCACCACCATCGACACGGACGAGTACCGCCCCGCCAGCCGGGGTGGGGAAGGGCCGGTGTGCATCGGCTGGAGCGGCAGCATCACCACCATCCAACACTTCCAGTACGCCATTCCCGCCCTGCAGCGCCTGAAGGCACGCTTCGGCGACCGCATCACCATCCGCGTGGTGGGCGATGGCAGCTACCGCCTGCCCGAGCTGGGCATTGAGGGGCTGCCGTGGCGCCGCGACACTGAACTGGCCGACCTCGGGGCCATGGACATCGGCATCATGCCGCTGCCCGATGACGAGTGGGCCAAGGGCAAGTGCGGGCTGAAGGGCCTGCAGTACATGGGCCTGGGCCTGCCCACCATCATGAGCCCCGTGGGCGTGAACAGCGAGATCATCACCGACGGGGTGGACGGCTTTCTGGCCACCACCACCGATGAATGGGTGGAGAAGCTCACGCGCCTGGTGGAGGATGCCGACCTGCGCCGCCGCATGGGGGAGGCCGCCCGCCGCACCGTGGAGCAGCGCTACTCGGTGAACGCCTGGAAGGACCGCTACGTGCAACTATTCGATCAACTCCTGAACAACGAACACCATGGAAGCCACAACGGCACTGTATAGGACCGCGATCACGCTCCTGCTTGAATCCCTTGGCGCCATGATGGTGCCCTTCGCCGGCTACCTGATGCCGGTGCAGTACTCCG
>CAUJFM010000169.1 GCA_963169595.1 Bacteroidota bacterium
GCCCAAGGGATCACTTCAGCGGCTGCGTACGATGCCTACATCACCCAGTTCGTGGCGGACAACCAGGCGCTGTACACAATGTACCACCAAATGGTCGCCGACTCGGTGAACAGGCTTGACAACGCTCTGCTCGACCCCGCATATGTGGTGGGCACGCAGCGCTTCCAAGACAAACTGGCCGAGATCACCGGCAAGCGCTTCACCGAGGGAGGCTCCCTGTTCTACGACCGTAGCATGCTGCTGCACGGGATGGGCGAGTACCGCTTCAAGCCCACCTTCGGCGAAGTGATCGTGGGGGGCAGCTACCGCCAATACCGGCCCAACAGTGCCGGCACCATCTTCCGCGACACCGGCGATGTGGTGATCCGGAATCAGGAATTCGGTCTTTATGGCGGTCTAGAGAAGCTACTGATGGAGAACAAGCTGAAGGCCACGGTGACCCTGCGTATGGACAAGAACCAGAACTTCAATGCGCTCCTCTCCCCCGCCGCCTCGCTGGTGTATACCCCGAAGGCGGACCGTGTGTTCCGCCTGTCCTTCAGCAGCGCCATCCGCAACCCCACGCTGGCCGACCAATACCTCTACTACAACGTGGGCCGCGCGATCCTGCTGGGCAACGTGGACGGCCAATTCGAGGAGGGGCGCGACAGCCTGATCACTCTAGAGAGCTTTGAGGCCTACCGAACCACCCCCAACCTGTTGGAGGGGTTGAACAAACTGGAGTACTTCAACGTGGACCGGCTACGCCCCGAACAAGTGCGAACCATTGAAGGCGGCTACCGCGGCACGCACTGGGAGAAGTTCTACGTGGATGTGAGCGCCTACCACAGCTGGTACACGGACTTCATCGGGTTCATTTTCGGTATCAGCACACAGTTCAACGACCCGCAGGCTCCTGGCTTTCCATCAGGCGGCATCCAAGCCTACCGCCTCTCGGCCAACGCCACCAGCCTGGTGCGCACCCAGGGCGCCAACCTGGGCGTGAGCTATTACCGCAAGAAGATGACCTACGGGGTGAACTACAGCTACAACAAGCTGGTGAGCGGTGCGGACGACCCGATCATCCCGGCCTTCAACACCCCGCTGAACAAGTTCAACGTGAGCTTCACGGCCCACGACCTGAAGGTGCCGTTCACGGACAAGCCGAACCTGGGCTTCGGCATCAATTGGAAGTTCGTGGAGGGCTTCACCTTCACCGGGTCGCCCCAGTTCACCGGTCCCATCCCCAGCTACGACATGGTGGACGCCCAGGTGAACGTGAAGTTCCCGGTGCACCACCTGACCGTGAAGCTCGGGGCCAGCAACCTCTTCGGCCTGGTGCCGCTGTTCGATAAGAACGTGCACGGCGAAGAACGCCTGGACCGGGCCTTCGACAACCGGGTGCTGATGGTGTTCGGCGGACCCTATGTGGGCCGTCTGGGATACCTGCAACTGATCTACGAACTGGACAAGCGCTGAAGCGCCGACCTGCACTTACCTTAGCACACAACAACACGATCCCCCATGAACCGAACGCTACCCCTGGCACTCGCAGCGGCACTGGGCATGGCCACCACGGCCCATGCGCAGCGCTACATCAACGAGGTGTTCACCAATGCCCAGGTGACCGTCACGCCCGACGTCATCTACGGCACGAACATCGACTTCCTCACCACCAACCTCTCCTCGCCCAACGTACCGGCCGAGGTGACCGAACTTCAGACGGCGGTGACCCTGGGCAACCCCATCCCGGCGGCCTACTTCAACCCCGCCGATCCGGCCACGGCCGTGAAGGTGACCAACGTGCGCATGGACATCTACCAGCCCGACCAGGCCGTGGATGCCGAGACCGAGCGCCCCTTGGTGGTGTACCTGCACACCGGCGATGCCCTGCCCCCGCCCATCAACGGCAGCCCCAACGGCACCCGCAAGGACAGCAGCGCCGTGGAGGTCTGCACACGCATGGCGCGCCGCGGTTATGTGGCCGTGAGCATGAGCTACCGCCTGGGCTGGAATCCTTTGGCAGCCACCGAACAGGAGCGCCGCGGTCAACTGCTCAACGCCATCTACCGTGCCATCCACGATGTGCGCCAGTGCGTGCGCACGATGAAGGCCGATGCCGCCACCTACCGCATCGACCCCACCAAGGTGATCGTCATCGGCGAGGGCACGGGAGGCTACATCTCCCTGGCGAATGCCACGCTGGACGAAGGCTCCGAGCTCTTCATTCCCAAGTTCCGCCCCGATCCGTTCAACCCGAACGTGAGCTACGTGGACACCACCCTCGTGGGCAACCTCAGCGGCTTCAACGGCCAACTGGCCCTGTACCGTCCCAACGGTCAGGACCATGAGACGCACTTCTGCGTGAACATGGGCGGTGCCCTGGCCGACACCAGCTGGCTGGCCCCGGGTGATGTGCCCATGGTGGCCTTCCATACCGTGTTCGACCCCTTCGCGCCCTTCACCGAAGGCATCGTGATCGTGCCCACCACCGGTGGCCCCGTGGTGCCGGTGCAGGGCTCCAACCTGTTCATGCAATTGGTGAACACCTACGGCAACAACAGCAGCTTCGCGAACCTGCCCAGCAACAACCCCTTCACCAACCGCGCCCGTGCACTGTACGGCACCACCCAGACCCACGGCAGCAACAGCGTGCAGATCCGCACCGGCACCGAAGGCCTGTTCCCGATGGTGCGTCCGCAGTGGCCCGCCCCGGCCCAGGAGGAAGCGAGCCCCTGGCAGTGGTGGGACCCCACCAGCCCGATCGCCCAGACCGAAGTGGCCCCCGGCATCACCGCCCACGTGGCCAGTCTGGCCAGCAACCCGGACATGAGCGGCAACAAGGGCCGCACCTACATCGACACGATCATGGGTTATATGAACCCGCGCATCGTGTGCGCCCTGCAGCTGGGCCCCTGCTCCCTGGTGGGCATGGATGAGAACGATGCCCTCGCCGCCGGTGTGAACGTGTACCCCAACCCCGCCAGCGACCGCTTCACCGTGAGCAGCGAGGCCGCCCTCATCGAGCGCCTGGAGATCTACGACATCAACGGCCGCCTCGTGCGCTCCACCAACGTGAACGCCTGGCAGGCCGTGATCGAGCGTCAGGGCCTCATCGCCGGCGCCTACCACGTCACCCTGCGCTTCGCGGATGGAGCGGTGACACGCAAGCTGATGCTGGACTGATCCGCTACATCCTTGACCTTGTTGAAAGGGCCGCCTCCGGGCGGCCCTTTCCTTTTCCCGATGGGCCATCTTTGCATCACCATGGACCGCCTCACCGAACACCCCTCCCCTTACAACAACCTCGAGCACATGTCCACCCGGGAGCTCCTGGGCCACATCAACAACGAGGACAAGCGTGTACCACAGGCAGTGGAGGCGGCCATCCCGGCCATTGAAGCGCTGGTGGACGACATCGTGCTGCGCATGCGGCGCGGGGGACGGCTGTTCTACATCGGGGCGGGCACCAGCGGCCGCCTCGGCATCGTGGACGCCAGTGAGTGCCCACCCACCTTTGGCGTGCCGCACGGCCTGGTCATCGGGCTCATCGCCGGCGGTGACAGCGCCATCCGCAAGGCCGTTGAGTTCGCCGAGGACGATACGGCGCAGGCCTGGACGGACCTTCAGGAACACCACATCGGCGCGGACGACACGGTGATCGGCATCGCGGCCAGCGGCACCACGCCCTATGTGATCGGCGGACTGGAGACCTGCAAGGAGCACGGCATCCTCACCGGGTGCATCACCTGCAATCCGGGCAGCCCGGTGGCCACCATCGCCGACCGCCCCGTGGTGGTGGCCGTGGGGCCCGAGTTCGTCACCGGCAGCACACGCATGAAGAGCGGCACCGCCCAGAAGCTCGTGCTCAACATGATCAGCACCTCGGTGATGATCAAGCTCGGACGGGTGAAGGGCAACCGGATGGTGGACATGCAGTTGAGCAACAACAAGCTCATCGACCGCGGTACGCGCATGGTGATGGACAGCCTGAAGGTGGACTACGCCAAGGCCAACGAACTGCTGCGGCACTACGGCAGTGTGCGCCGCGCCATCGAGGCCGGGCATACCCTCTGACGAAAGGGCCCTCGCCTGAGCGATCTTTGCGGCACCGTCCGCCATGCACGACATCGAACCCTACTGGAACTGGCGCCACAAGTACACGGCCGAGGAGGATGAGCGATCGCCCTTCTTCGGCACGGAGCACAGCGAGTTCGAGTATTCCCTTGCGGTCTATGACCACCTGTTGCATCCGCAGTGGGACAGCATGGGCAGCAGCACGCTGTACCTGAAGCAGCTCTACGCGGACTACGACGAAGGCTATGCCATCCTGGAACTGATCGGCGAGTGGAACGACCTGCTCCACAACGACATCATGATCCTCAAGCGCAACATTGTGGAGCACCTGATGGCGCAGGGGATCTCCAAGTTCCTCCTCGTCGGGGAGAACGTGCTGAACTTCCACACCAGCGATGAGGAGTATTACAGCGAGTGGTTCGAGGAGGTGAGCGAGCAGGACGGCTGGATCGCCCTGCTCAATTTCCGTCCCCATGTACTGGAGGACCTGCAGCACGCCAACATCGACCAGTATTTCCTTTTGGGCGGCAAGCTCAATGCCGTGAAGTGGCGCACCCAGGAGCCCGAGACGCTCTTCGAACTGGTGGAGGGCTATGTGATGCGACGGCTGGGAGCGTGATCACGCCCCCGCAGCAGGCGCCACACGTGCCGGTCGATCGGTAGGGAGAGGTCCTCCTCCACGGACCGCGCCAGGTCCAGCCACCGGAACAACTCCTGGTCACCTGCGCCGGAGATGCCCGCGAACGGCGTGTGGACCACGGGAATGGAACATGGATCGGCCACGCGGAAGGTGAAGTACACGCTCACCACCTGCATGGGCGTGGTGTGGAAGGCGCTCTGCTGGAAAAAGTCGGTGGTGTAGAAGTGCTGCACGTCCAGGGCCTCCACGCCGATCTCCTCACGCACCTCGCGCACCAGGCAGTCCTTCAGGCCTTCGCCATACTCCAGACCACCACCGGGGAACTTGGTGATCGGCCGGCCCTTGATCAACTCATCGGAAACGAGCACATGCCCCTGCTCCAGTAGCAGGCCATAGACGCGGATGGTGAAGGTCGCCATGTGTGCGGCTCAGGTTGAAGCGGGTCTGGTAGCGCGCAGCATCTCCCGTTTGCCCGGAGGTCCCGGCAGCCTTTCCACCGTGAAGCCTGCCGCCTGCATGGTGCGCCGCACCTCGCCCTTGGCGCAATAGGTGACCAGCACACCGCCGGGCCTCAGCGCCCTGAACATCCGCCGGAAGACCTCCTCGCTCCACATGCCGGGCTGCTTTTCCGGTGCAAAGGCATCGAAGTACACCACGTCCACCATGGCCTCTTCGGCGAAGTCCTGCACGGGGCGTTCCAGCCTGCGGAAACGAAGTCCACCGATGCCTTGCTGCCAAGCCCCAGCTGCGCCGGTCATCACCTCCAGGAAGGGTTCGTGCAGACCGGGCCAGGCCAACTCGTCCGCGTGCCCCAAGGCTTCCAGATGCTCCTTCGCCACGGGATAAGGCTCCAGCGCGGTGTAGTTCACCGCACACTTGCCCTCCAGGCAGCGCACCCAGGTGAGCAGCAGGTTCAGCCCCGTGCCCAGGCCCACTTCGAGCACATCGATGGTGGGCTTGGCCACCTGCTCAAGGCCTGCCTTGATGAAGACATGGGTGCTCTCCTGCACGGCGCCGTGACGGCTGTGGTAGGGTTCATCCCACTGCGCAATGTGCAGGGTCAGCGAGCCATCGGCCGTACGCAGCGGACTGCGTTCCTGGGGCGGTGTATCGTGGGTCATCGTCACGCGCCTTGCCCGGCGCGGACGCAAAACTACCGCGCGCCGGCCGGCGTCATCCCGGCCACCTCCTCCAGGCTCACCTGGTAGATGTCGTCATCGCCGGCGCCGCCGGGACGGATGGAGCTGAAGTACCCCGTGCGGCCATCGGGGGCCAGCACGAAATAGAGGTCATCATCGGGCGAGTTGATGGGCCATCCGAGGTTCTCCGGCTTGGTCCAGCGGCCATCCACGAAGCGCGTGCGGAAGATGTCGAAGCCGCCCATGGAGGTGTGACCGCGGCTGCTGAAATACAGCGTCTGCCCGTCGGGGTGCAGGAAGACACCCTCCTCATCGTGGATGGAGTTCACATCAGGTCCCAGGTTCTCGGCAGGGCCCCACATGGACGCGTTGGCATCCCACGGGCTGCGGTAGATGTCCTGTCCGCCCACGCTGTCGTCGGGTCGATCGCTGACGAAATAGAGCCACTGCCTGTCCGCGCTGATCCATGCGCTGGTCTCGTGGGCCGGGGAGTTCACCACCGGGCCGAAGGCCTTGGGTTCGCTCCATTGCCCCCCTTGCTGGCTGCATTCGTACAGATCTCCGGTCCCCTTCAGGTCGCGGTAGAGGATCAATGTGCCGTCACTGGTGTGCAGGCCCACACTGGCATCGTTGCCCGGGGTTTTGATGGGCGCAGGGGCAGGTGCCGCCTCGCTCCAGCCGCCATCACCCGAACGGCTGATGTAGACCTCTTCGTAGTAATCGCCGGTGGCCTTGTTCACCTTGGCATCGGCCGCCGGTTTGCGGCGGGTGGTGAAGATGAGCGTGCCCCCATCGGCGGTGACCAGCGCACCATAATCCGATGCGTCGGAATTGATCTGCGGCCCCAGGTTCTTCAGCTCGGCCCCCACCGGCGACGCCATCAGCGTGCGGCCGTTCCGGCATTCGGCCAGGTGCTTGTCCGCCATGTTGTAGCGCGGATCGGGATCGGGCATGCCATTGACCACGGTGCGCTTGTGCCGCTCGTAACAGGCGATCGCTTCATCCCACTGTGCGTTCAGCTGGTGCGCGTACCCCGTGAGGAAGTGGATGCGGGGCATGTCGGGAGCGAGCTCCTGAGCCTGTTGGAAAAAGGCCAGGGCCTTGTGGCGGTAGGGACCGTTCAGCTGGCACAGGCCCATCTTCATCTGGAGCTCGGCATTCCCGGGATCCAGTTTCAGGGCCTCCTCATAGAGCGTCTCGGCATGCACGAACTGGACCGCACCCGCCTGGGCGGAACGGTCGGCCTGCTTGATGAGCTCGGCCACCTGCTTGCGGACGGCCGGGTCGCCGGCGCCTGGTGCCTGGCCCATGACGTGGTGGCCGGACAGCACCAACAGTGCGGCGATCGGCAGGTTCCAGAGCGATGCGTACATGCGTATGCCAGTTAAAACGGCGGTGTTCATACGGGATCGGGCGGACAAGGTTCGAGGGGGCCATGCCGGGGTAGCTTTGCTCCCGCTTGCGTTCCGGCGAGGACCAAGGGCAACGACCACACGAACCACCATGGCCAAAAAGACCACCGTACCCAAAAGCATCCTGGACCAGAAGTCGCTCGATTTCCTGGAGCGTTACCTGAACAACCCCTCGCCCACCGGGTTCGAGAGCGCCGGCCAGAAGCTCTGGCTCGACTACGTGCGCCCCTACGTGGATGACCACATCGTGGACCCCTACGGCACGGTGGTGGGCGTGATCAACCCCGACGCCAAGTACAAGGTGGTGATCGAGGCGCACGCCGACGAGATCAGCTGGTTCGTGCACTACATCACCAAGGAGGGCTTCATCTACGTGCGCCGCAACGGGGGCAGCGACCACATGATCGCGCCCAGCATGCGGGTGAACATCCACACGGAGAAGGGCATCGTGAAGGCGGTGTTCGGCTGGCCGGCGATCCACGTGCGCAACGGGAAGACCGAGATCGTGCCCTCCACGGACAACATCTTCCTGGACTGCGGCTGCAGCAGCAAGGAGGAGGTGGAGAAGCTGGGCGTGCACGTGGGCTGCGTGGTCACCTTCGTGGATGAGTTCATGGTGCTGAACGGACGGCACTTCACCGGCCGGGCGTTGGACAACCGGGTGGGTGGCTTCATGATCGCCCAGGTGGCGCGCATGCTGAAGGAAAGCCGCACCAAACTGCCCTTCGGCCTCTACATCACCAACAGCGTGCAGGAGGAAGTGGGCCTGCGCGGCGCCGAGATGATCGTGGAGCGCATCAAGCCCGACCTGGCCATCGTGACGGACGTGACGCACGACACGCAGACCCCGATGATGAACAAGGTGCAGAGCGGCGACATCGCCTGCGGACTGGGTCCCGTGCTGAGCTACGCGCCCGCCGTGCACAACAACGTGCTGAAGCACATCGTGACCGTGGCCCAGAAGGAGAAGATCCCCTTCCAGCGCCTGGCCGCCAGCCGCGCCACGGGCACCGACACCGATGCCTTCGCCTACGGCGCCGCCGGCGTGCCCAGTGCCCTCATCAGCCTGCCGCTGCGCTACATGCACACCACGGTGGAGACCGTGCACCGGCAGGACGTGGAGAACGTGATCCGGCTGATCCTGGCCTCGGTGAAGGCGCTGAAGCCGGGCGCCGACATGCGCTACTTCAAGTAAGGTGAAGGTCGAACTGCCGGACAACGCGCGGGAGGCCTTCCAGTTCGCGGCCCTGGCCGTGGGCATTGTCGCGGCCCTCCGGCTGGGCTATCACGGCATCGACCACCTGCTGCTGCCTGCGGCCGACGATGCGCTCGGCCAGGCCCTGGTGCCCTACCGCGCCGGCTACCTGGTGAACGACCGCACGTTGGTGGTGGATGCACCTCCCCTGCTGGAACGGTTGGGCGTGGCCGTGTTGCTGAGCATGGCGCTGGCCGTGGTCGCCTCGGTCGCAGGTGCTTTGGCCGCCCGCCCTTTGGGCAAGGACACCACCCGCTGGGCCGTCAGGGCCGCCCGTGCAGCCTTGGTGCTCGCGCTCCCGTTCATGTTGTTCAGCGCATTGGCCGTGCCCGCGCAATGCGTCCGGTCCGGTGAGCGTGGGCTGGACCTGATCGATCGTCCGTGGTCGGGGGCCACCATCATCGCCCGTTCGGACCTGTGGCGCTGGGAGCAGCTCGCCGGCTTCGAGGTGGTCGACACGTGGCCCGAAGGTGATGGTGGCGGCCTGATGATGCTCACGGCCGACGGGACCCGTGTACCGCTCTGGCATCACCCGCTCGCCAGCACTGACGACCTCGCACACCTGGCCACGCTGCTGGAACAGGAAAGGCAGGTCCGCCAACCGAAGCAGTGACCATGAAGGTGATGTCCGTCAACGCCGAAGGGACCCATCCCCTGCGCCTGCTGGTGCTGCGGCCCGGCGGTACCCTGGCCGACTGCCAATGGCCCATTGATACAGTGCCCGATGCCTTCCACCTGGCCGTGGTCGATGGCGATGAGCGTATCTGTGTGGCCTCGTTCCAACCCGCCGCGCATCCCACGCTGCGGGCTGAAGCTCCCTGGCAACTGCGCGGCATGGCCACCCATCCGGCACACCGCGGCCGGGGTGCTGGCCGTCTGCTGGTGGAGCATGCACTGCACCTGCTGCGCGAACGCGGTGCCGACCTGCTGTGGTGCAATGCCCGCCTGGTCGCCGTCCCGTTCTATGCGCGGCTGGGCTTCCAGGTGCAGGGGCCGGAGTTCGACATCCCCGGGATCGGACCGCATCATGTGATGGGCCGCCCGGTGTGAGGGGCAACGGATAGCTTCGTGCCATGCCGCTACCTCGCACCGACCGGCTGCTGCTCTTCGGGTTGTTGGCTGTCAACCTGGTCCTGAAGCTGTCCTGGCTGGGTGTGAACGAGCTGGCGCACGACGAGCCCTTCACCGTGTTCTGGTCGCAGCGCCCCTGGGGGGAACTGTGGGCGATGTTCCGCACGGAGAACAACCCGCCGCTGTACTTCCTGCTGATCAAGGCCTGGAGCGCGGTGGTGCCCTTCGAGGCCGCCTGGCTGCGCGTGCCTTCGGCGGTGTTCAGTGCCCTTGCGGTATGGCCGCTGTTCCTGCTGGCCCGGCATTTCGGTGACCGGGGTGCGGCCCTCCTGGCGGGTCTCCTCTTCACCTGCAGCAACTACCACTACGGGTTCGCCCATGAGGTGCGGGCCTATCCGCTCTTCACCCTGCTCACCACCACCGGCCTCTGGCTGTTGGTGCGGGCCACACAACGGCCCGGGCAGGAGATGAAGGGCATGCTCCACCTCTCCATGCTGAACGTGGTGCTGGTGTACACGCACTTCTTCGGCTGGTTGGTGGTGGGCCTGCAAGGCCTCCTGGTGTTCGCCATCCCTGCGATGCGCCCCCTGCGCCGGGGCTTCCTGTTCGGTGCGGCGATGACGGCGATCTGGTTCCTGCCCTATGGGATCATCTTCCTGGAGCGGATGTCGCAGAGCGTGGGACAGGGCACCTGGCTTGCCCCGCCTGTCCCCGAGGAGCTCTACAACATGCTGTGGCGTTGGAGCAATGCGCCGGTGCTCACCGTGGTCTTCCTGGCCCTCATCGCGGTGGCCGTTGGGAAGGACCGCCTACGATCGACCGGCCTTCGCTTCGCCCTGATCTGGGCCTTCGTGCCGTTGCTGGGCATGTTCGCGGTGAGCTTCGCGGTGCCCATGTTCCTGGACCGCTACCTGGTGTACGCCGCCCCCGGCTTCGCCTTGTTGGTGGGACTGTCCGTGATGGTGCTGTTCCGGAACGAGCGCCTCCGGGCCGGTGTGATCGGCGCGCTGGGCCTGGGCCTGGTCGCGACCTTCACCCCGTGGAAGGACACCGGCCTTCACCCGAGCAAGGTGGTGCAGGTGGAGCAGGAATGGTGCGGGGATGACTGCTCCGTGCAGGTGCTGCCCCGCTGGTATTGGCTCACCCACCTCGCGGCCAAGGACATCAACTCCCTGCGCCGGCCGACGGACCAGCATTTGGCCTACTTCGCCGGGACCGTTCGGAGCAAGGACGCCTTGGTCCCATTGGCGCCGACGGATACCCTGCCCGTTGCCCTTGTCATCGACGCCGGCGCCCACCTGGTGGACCCTGACCGCCGCTGGTACCAGGACCTGCGCGCGATCTACCCCCACGTGGACTCCGTGGAAGCCGACCGGAAGGTTTGGTTGTACAGCTTCCGCCGCTGAGCAGGCCCAACAGTCCATCCCTTCCCTGAACCGCCCATGGAGTTTCACGGGCCATTTGCGCAACGCTTTCCAATTTTGGTCACACTTTCAACCGATCCATGAACACCACCCGTTCCCTGTTCCGCGGCCGGACGCTTGTCCTCCCCGTGGCCGTAGGCATGGCCCTGCTCACCGCCTGCGGTGATGGCAAACAAGAGGCCGCCACGAAGACCGAGGCACCGCCCCCGGTCATCGACATGAAGGACTTCTTCAAGAACCCCGAGAAGGCAGGCTTCCGCATCAGCCCGGACGGCCAGTACTTCAGCTACCGGGCGCCATGGAAGAACCGCATGAACCTCTTCGTGCAGAAGATCGGCGACAGCACCGCCACGCAGGTCACGCAGGATACCGTGCGCGACATCGGCGGCTACTTCTGGAAGGGCGACCGCATCGTGTACAGCAGGGACATCAATGGCGACGAGAACTTCATCGTGTTCAGCGCCAGCATCGACGGGAAGGACGCCAAGGCCCTGACCCCCGAGAAGGGCGTGCGCGCCGGCACCCTGGATGACCTCCACGGCGTGGCGGGCATGGAGCAGCACATCATCATCCAGATGAACCAGCGCAACCCGCAGGTCTTCGACCCCTACCTGTGCAACGTGGCCACGGGTGAGCTGAAGCCGCTCTACGACAACAGCA